>JBFJTV010000008.1:0-16944 GCA_041625075.1 Candidatus Polarisedimenticolaceae bacterium
ACCTTGTACGGGCAGTTGTTCGAGCAGTACCGCGTGCCGATGCAGCGGTTGTAGACCATCGCGTTGAGGCCTTCCTCGTCGTGGACCGTCGCCGCGACCGGGCAGACCTGCTCGCACGGTGCATTCTCGCAGTGCATGCAGGTCACTGGCTGGAAGACCATGTGGTTCGAATCGTCGGTGTCGCCCTCGAAGTAGCGGTCGATGCGGATCCAGTGCATCTCGCGACCTCGGAAGACCTGCTCCCTGCCGACGACGGGGACGTTGTTCTCCGCCTGGCAAGCGGTCACACAGGCGTTGCATCCGACGCACGCGTTGAGGTCGATGGTCATCCCCCACTGGTTGCCCTCGTCGTAGGGGTACTCGTGCCACAACGACTCCAACGGCGGGTGCTCGCCGGCCATGTGCTTCACGAACCCGGGATCGTGGCGGTATTCCTCGAGGGTCCCCTCACGGACGAGGTATCCCGCGCGGTGTGCTTGCTCATCGATCCCGCGGGTGTCCAGGGTCCAGTGGTCCTGGGTCGTGGCGAGGCGATGGGTCTCGCCGGTCGCCGCGAGCGTCAGGCCGGTGTCGAAGGCCATGGCCTCCGAGGTTCTCAGCGTGTAAGTGTCGAAGCCGACGCCGTTGCCGACCCGGCCCGCGTCGCGCCGCCCGTAGCCGAGCACGACCGTCACCGTGTGATGCGCCTGCCCGGGAAGAACGTAGACCGGCAAGTCTAGCGTTCGGCCGCGGTAGCTCAGCCGCACCATGTCGCCACGGGCGAGGCCGTTGTCGCGGGCGGTGGCGGCGCTCATCAACGCGGCGTTGTCCCACGTCAGCTTGGTGGACGAGTCGGGCAGCTCCTGCAACCATCCGTTGTTGGCAAAGCGCCCGTCGTAAACCGTCGGCGATGCCATGAAGCGGATCTCGAGGTCGCCCGCGCTGGCGACCTTGGTCGCGCTCTGGGCGGTCTTGAAGGCTTCGGCGATCTCCGTATCACGCAGCTCAGGCTCGACGGCCTTGCCCGTCGAATCGAGGAGTCCGTCGTGGAGCACGCGTCGCCACGCGTTCTCGAAATTTGCCGCCGGGAGCACGCTCGCCCACGTCTCGCGCACGAGATCGTAACCCGAGGTCTCGACACCCGCCGTCAGCAAGTTCAACAGCTCGGCCTTGGTGCGGCCGTCGAAGAGCGGGGCGATCAGCGGCTGGACGACGCTGAGCGCACCCTCGGCCGAGCGCGCATCGCCCCACGATTCGAGGAAGTGCGCCTTCGGGACGTGCCATCCGCAAAGACGCGAGGTCTCGTTGACGTGGCTGCTGAGATGGATCGTGTTCTCGACCTCCGCGAGCGCGCCGGCGAAATCGAGATCGACCGGCGCGTTGTACGCGGGATTCCCGCCGAGAACGACCAGCGTCTTGACCTCGCCCGCCCGCATCGCGGCGACCAGCTCGACGAAATCCGCGGTGCTCGGGAGCGCAGCTTCATCGAGAGCGTGGTAGGTCACGGTCGTGCCGACGTTGTCGAGCGCGGCGTTGAGCGCCGCGACGGCCGCGTGAACCTCGGGCGGCTGGTCCGACCCGGCAACGATGACGCACCGGCCCCGGCTGCCGAGCAGATCACGCGCCAGACCGCGGAGCCACTTGGTGTCCATCCCGAGACTTTCGGCGGTGGAGCCGACGTCGCCCCCCGGGACGGCCAGACCGCGCCCGGCGAGCTCGCTGGCGAGCGCCGCGACGAAGGCCGCCATGCGACCGCTCTGGAGCCGCTTGCGGTGGTCGGCGGAGGCGCCCGTCGCCGTGAAAGTACTCTCGACGACGTAGAGACGGTTCATGGAATCGGCGCTCGACTCGAGGCGGCGCCCGTCGGCAAAGCCGCGTGCGTGGCGGATGCTCTCGGGATGGTTGGCGAGCAGGTCGGCGTCGATCGACAGGATCACCTCGGCGGAGCCGAGATCGTGAACGGGCTGCAGCGGCGTCCCGGTCGCGATCTCCATCCCGCGGTATACGTTCCCTTGATCGTTCGGCTCGAAGACGACCCATCCGGCCCGCGGGAAGGTCGCGGCAAAGGCCTTCTGCAGGCGCGCCAGTGTCGGCGAGTTGTGGGATTCCGACAGCACCGCCAGACCGGCGCCGCCGTTCGCGGTCAGGCCGTCGCGAAGCGTCGTCAAGGCGGCGACAAAGCTTTCGTGGTCCGACGTCTCGCCGGCGTTCAGGACCGAACGCGAGCGGTCGGGATCGTACAGGCCGTAGAGCGCGGCCTGCACCATCGCGCTCGACGAGCCGTGCGTGCCGGGATGCTGCGGGTTGCCTTCGATCTTGGTGGGGCGCCCGGTGTGGCTCTCGACCAGGAGACCATAGGCGGTCGTCCCGAAGGGCATCGTCGTCGCGTAGACCTGCGGGATCCCCGGGACGACGTCCTCGGGAGCGTTCACGTAGGGCACGATCGTTTCGACGGGGCGGCGGCACCCGGCGAGACCCGCCATCGAGACCGACGCGCCGAGCAGCATCAACATGTTCCGGCGGCTGATGCCTTCGGGCGGCTCGGAGGCGTTCTCGGGAAACTCGCGCGCCGCCGCCTCGACCGTCTCAGGTGCGCCGGCGAGCTGCTCGAGGCTACGCCAGTATTTCCGATCGCGCGCGCCGTTGTTCATCGGTGGCACCCCGAGCAGTCGGTCGGAGGGTCGATCTTCTTTTCGGCGATCCACGCGGTCGCCACCTCGATCTGATCGTCGGGCGCGTTCCACCTCATGTTGGTGACCTCGTTGGTCGGCCGGAGGTGCGGCGCCGGGTTGCGGTGGCAGTCGAGACACCACCCCATGCTCAGCGGCTCGGCCTGCGCCACCTCCACCATCTGGTCGATGCGGCCGTGGCAGGTCACGCACCCGACCCCCGCGTGCACGTGGGCGCGGTGGCTGAAGTAGGCGTAGTCGGGCAGCTTGTGGATGCGGACCCACTCCATCGGGAGACCGCTCGCGATGCTCGCGCGTATCGGCGCGAGCTTGGGGTCGTCACGAAGGACCGACTGGTGGCAGTTCATGCAGACCTGGGTCGGCGGAACCGTGGCGAGTGGAGAGACCTCGACCTGCGCGTGACAGTAACGGCAGTCGAGACCGAGCTCGCCGACGTGGAGCTCGTGGCTGTAGGGGACGGGCTGGCGAGGCTTGTATCCGACTTCGATGAATCTGGGCGAGCCGTAGTACCACACGGCCCCGACGGCCAGCAGGCCGACCACGGGGCCGGCGACTCCGCCCCACAGCGGAATCCTGTTGGTCCACTCCGGAAAAATCTGAGCCAACTGCGGAGCCCCTCGCTCTCGGCGATGCGTCACCTGCGCCGAAGCCAGGTCACCTGCACACGCCTCCCGGTTGCGAGCGAGACGAGTAGCAGTACGCTGACCAACGCACCAAAACGGGCGCGTATCTTACTTTGGCCCGCTAAACAGGGTCAAGGCGTCCCGGGGGGCTCTCGCCGCCCCGGAGACGACTCCGAAAGGCACGTTGGAAGATGTTGATTCTCTGGGGTTTAGGTTATCCTGTACCTTCCGCCGATCGCGTCGGACCAAGGAGGAAGCGATGACCACGCTCAAGTCCCTCGACGGCTGGATCGAGGCGCGCCCGGACATGGCCTTCGACCTCGTCCGGATCTACCTCGGTATCGGGCTGTTCGTGAGGGGGCTGTACTTCGTCGGCGAGAAGGAGTTTCTCGCGCAGCTGCTGGTGTCGGTGGAGCCGATGCCGTTCGTTCAGACCTTCATGCTGCACTACATCCCCATCGCGCACCTTGGTGGCGGCTTCCTGCTCGCGCTCGGTCTTCTGACGCGGATCTCAGCCGCCTTCCAGCTGCCGATCCTGTTCGGTGCGGTCTTCCTGATCCACCTCGAGGAGGGGTTGTTTACCAAGGGACAGAACCTCGAGTTCACCGCGCTGGTTCTCTTCTTGCTGGTGCTGTTCGTCGTCAACGGCGCGGGTCGCCTGTCGTTCGACCACCTCATGAGACACCAGCGCCCCGACCGCTGAACATGGGGTCAGACCCTGAATCTTGCGCGGCGTCGGTACCAAATCGTGAATGGGGTCAGACCTTGAATCATGCAGAGGGTTCCATCCGATGACACTTAGCGACTCTGAGCGGCTATTCGTCAGTCGCACCGTTCGCCGTGAGCATTCGTTTCTCGTGATGTCGGCGGTCGGGGTGATCGTGGCGCTCGCTCTCGGGGCGTACACCATCTACCAGCGCTCGCTCGACCCGGACATCGCGATCGGTGCGCGGGTGGCGCTGATCGTCTTCATCCTGCTCAACGCGCGCCTCAACCTGCGGCAGTACCGCTACGCCGCGATCCTAGGCAAGCTCACGGCCGGACAGGGGCAAACCTCTTGAATTCGGAGTCTTCCCCTGCACCCGAGAAGCCGCGCCGGTCGTTCCTGCGGAATCCGTTCGTCTGGGTCTTCGTCGTCGGGATCGTCACCTTGACGCTGATGCGACCGCTGCTGCGGTTCGAGCCCGATCCGCCGCCGATCCTCGGTCGCGTCCCGGAGTTCTCGCTGGCGGACACGAACGGCGAGCCCTTTGGCAGTGCCGATCTCGCCGGCGACGTCTACGTCGTCAACTTCTTCTTTACGCGTTGCCGTTCGATCTGCATCCCCATGATGAACGCCGTCGCCAAGCTCGACGAGGGTTACCGTGTCAACGGGATCGACGGTGTCCGGATCGTGAGCATCACGGTCGACCCCGAAGAGGATACGGCGGAGAAGCTGCGCGCGTGGGGCGAAGAGCATGGCGTCGTCCCCCCGCGCTGGAAGTTGTTGACCGGTGAGCGCGAGGCGATCGAGGCGCTGGTCGTCGGCGGGTTCAAGACGGCGCTCGGCGAGCCCGGGGAAACCTCTCCCGGTTTTTTCGATATCGCGCACTCGGGAAAGCTGGTGCTGGTGGACGGTGCCGGGAACATCCGGGGCTACTACGACCACGACGAGATGGGCCTAGACGAGGCCTACCACCGCTCCATCCACCCCTCCCTCCACCAATAGGGACGTCCCCGTTAGGGGGCGTAGGTGGTTGGGTCGAGTTGCGCTGCGCGCTCCAGATGTGCGCGGCCCTCATCGGCCCGTCCCTGCTCCATCATCAAACGGCCGAGGTTGAAGTGCGGGTGCGAGAAGCTCGGAGCCAGCTCGATCGCGGCGCGGAAGTGCTCCTCGGCCTCGCCGTGCTCTCCGCGCCCCGCGAGGAGAAACCCCAGGTTGTTATGGGCCTCCGGGTCGTCCGGCGCCAGGGCAAGCGCGGTCCGGTAGCCACGAATCGCGTCGGGACGCTGACCGAGGCGACCGAGAATGACCGCCAGGTTGTAGTGGATGCGAGCGGAGTCCGGCTGGATCTCGGCCGCCGCGAGCAGCTGTCTGGCGGCGTCGGCGAGCTCGCCACGGTTGGCCAGGATCTCTGCGAGGGCCAGCAGAGACTCGAGCCGCTCCGGATCGGCTTCGATGGCGGCCCTGTAAGCCACGACGGCTCTGTCCAGATCTCCGCTGTGAGCGTAGAACTCGGCCATCAGCTCTTCGGCCGCCGCGGGTTCGCGCGCGCGAAGCCTTGAGAGATACGAATCCGCCTTCGTCGAATCCCCCGACAAGAGGTGCAGCGTGGCGAGGCGGCTGTCGAGCAGCGGGTGCCGGAACAACCCCCAACGGTCGGTAACCTCGAGATGATCCAGGGCCTCCCGACGAGTCGTCGACGGCTTATCGATCTGACCCCCGCGAGTAACGGCGATGACACGCTTGTACGCTCGCTCGCCCGCAAGCTCGTGGTACCGGATGCACCCGCTGTGGACAACGAGAATCGCCATCACGACGGCGACCGCCGAGAACACCCGGCCCGCACGTGTGAGCCGGCCGGATCTCTTCAGTGGTAGATGACTCATCCGAACGGTCTCGGACCGGACCAGGCGCAAACACGTCACGGCGAGATAGGCGAGAATGGCCCCGAGCCCGAGGGTCGCGAGAAACGGCACCGCTCCGTAAAGACCCCGAAAGACGAACAGGGTCGCGACAAAAACCCCCGCCATGAGGAGGTCTTCACTCAACGACAAGTCGTACCTCTTCATGAGGCGGGCTTTCTTTGTCCAAGACTTGAACATCGAGGGCCTGCCAAAACCGAAGTGCACGGCATCGTTGGGACAGACGCTGACGCAATCGAGGTCTTTGAGACACGACGAGCTCACGACGCGGCCGAACTGCTTGAGCTCCTCATGCACGCGAATGTCGGAGGTGCACGCCGCCGTACACTTTCCACACTGCTCGCAGTTCTCCCCCGCCATGATCTGACCCGGTGCGAAGCGGTCCGCCAGCGCAAAGACCGCCCCGTAGGGGCACGCGTAGCGGCAGAACGATCGGGATCCCAGGATGTAGACGATGGCGAACCCGCAGACCAGAAAGGTGAACCCCGTGATCCACGGCCCTGGTAGATTCCGCCAGTAATCGCTCGTGACAAACGAGCCCCAGCCGTCGAGGTCGGTGAACACGCGAAGCCGGGGGAATGGCCTCCCCTCGATCATCCGCATCAGTTGCGGAAAAAGGAACATGTAGAACAACGCGAGCGGTGGGACGAGCAACAGCAAGCGCGACCGGACGGGTCGGGGACGAATGCCGACTTTGTTCAACAGCCAGCTTGCCAGATCCTCCAACGCGAGGATGTGACAGGCCCACGAACAGAAGAAGCGGCCGAAGAGCACCACCGATACCGCGGCGACGACCATGAACAGAAAACCGGCCGTCACGATGCCCAGCTCGAGGGTATACATCACCTCGTTGAGCTCGAGAGGCGCGAGCGTCTTCCCTGCGATCTTCCAGTGTGCGATGTGAATCCCGAACAAGAGATAGACCGACGCGAGCGTGGCGGCTCGCCAACGCGAGTATCGCTTCGGCCTGACGGGCGCGGCTCCAATCGCGACGTTCATCGGTCCCTACTATATGGACCGAAAACGATCGGGCAGCGCCGAAATCGCCGCCACAAAGAAGACTGCAGTCGTCCTGTTTTGGCTGTGTCGGCGGCGCGGATGTTAGGATGACGCGTTCCTGCGAAACCGCCGAGGAAAAGCCGTGCCCGCCAACGACAAGCCGGGTCTCCTGCTGATCAACCTGGGAACGCCGGAAAGCCCCAGCCCGTCCGACGTCCGTCCCTACCTCCGTGAGTTTCTCAGCGATCCGCGCGTCATCGACATCCCGGCGTGGAAGCGGTGGCTGATCCTGAACCTCTTTATCCTCCCGTTCCGACCCAAGGCGTCGGGAGAGGCGTACGAGAAGATCTGGACGGATCGTGGATCGCCCCTGCTCTTTCACAGCCGCGACCTGACCGAGAAGGTCCAGACCGCGCTCGGCGACGGCGTCGTCGTCGACCTCGCGATGCGCTACGGCCAACCCTCGGTCGAGGAGGCGCTCGAGCGTTTCGCCAGGCGCGGGGTGAGCCGCCTCGTCGTCTTTCCCCTCTACCCACAGTACAGCTCGGCCGCGACCGGCTCGAGTATCGAGAAGGTCTTCGCGGTCGCCTCACGGATGTGGAACACCCCTTATCTCCAGGTCGTCCCGCCGTTCTATGACGACGCGGGCTTTATCGCCGCGTGCGCCGACGAGGCGCGACCGGTGATCGACGACGTCCGCCCAGAGCGTGTGTTCTTCAGCTTTCACGGTCTGCCGGAGCGCCAGGTCAAGAAGAGCGACCTGACCGGGTCGCACTGTCTCGAGCGCACCGACTGTTGCGAGACGATCGTCCAGGCCAACGCTGATTGCTACCGCGCGCAGTGCTTCGCCACCGCGCGGCTTCTCGGGGACGCGCTCGAGATCCCGAACGACCAGCGCGTGGTGTGCTTCCAGTCGCGTTTAGGCCGCGACCCGTGGATCAAGCCCTACACCGACATCCTTGTGAACGAAGCCGCCGAACAGGGAGTGAAGCGCGCGGTCATCCTGAGCCCGGCGTTCGTCGCCGATTGCCTCGAGACGCTCGAAGAGCTCGGGATGCGCGCCGCCGATGACTTCAAGGCCCACGGCGGCGAGACGCTCGGGGTCGTTCCGTGCGTCAATTCATCCGACGCGTGGGTCGAGACGGTCGCAAGGCTCGCCCGGCAAACCTCGGCCTGGCTCGCTGACGAGCCGGTCCGCGCCGGCGCCTGAGGTCTTGCCGTGTCCGCGCATGCGTCAGACCCGGTTCGTACCGTCGTCGTCGGCGGCGGGATCACGGGGCTCGCTGCCGCGCACCGTCTGATCGAGCTCTCGACCGAAAGCGGCACCGACTCCTCGGTGCTTCTCGTCGAGTCGAGTCCTCGTCTCGGAGGCCAGATCCGGACCGAGCATCACGATCGCTACCTTCTCGAGTGCGGACCCGACACCCTGGTCACGAGCAAGCCGGCCGGCGTATCGCTTTGCGAGCGTCTCGGGCTCGGCGACGAGATTGCCGGCGTGGAAGCGCGGCGCCACGGCGTGCAGATCCTCCACGACGGTCGCCTGATCCGTCTCCCCCAGGGTCTCGCGATGCTCGCGCCCGCGGGTCTCGCCGCGGTCTTACGCTCGCCGGTCTTCTCGTGGTCCGGGAAGATGCGGATGGCCGCGGAGCGCTACGTCCCGGTTCGACCCGAGTCGGTGCGCGACGAAAGCCTGGCGTCTTTCGTGACGCGGCGCTTCGGCCGCGAGGTCGCCGAGCGCGTGGCCGAGCCGATCATCGCGAGCCTTTACACAGCGGACGCCGACAAGCTCGGTCTGGGGACGGCAATGCCCCGGCTGCTCGAGATGGAGCGCCGCTACGGCAGCATCACCAAGGCCTTCCAGGTCGCGCGCCGCAAGCACAGGGAGATCGCCCAGGGGAAGCACTCGGGGACGTATGCGCAGGCGGCCTACCTTCGAGGCGGCTTCGAGAAGATCGTGGAGCGTCTCGTCGAGAGGATCGGAAGCGAGCAGATTCGAACCGGGGTCCGAGTCGATTCGATCGCTCGCGACTCGGTGACCGGCCTTTGGAGCGTTCGACTCGCGGATGGCGTCGTCGTTAATGCGGAATCCGTGATTCTCACATGCCCCGCCCACTCCGCTGCCGGCGTCGTCGGCGATCTCGACGGCGACCTGTCGGCACACCTCGAGGCCCTCGAGTATGCCTCGTGCGCCACGGTCAACCTCGTCTATCGCCGCGACGCCATCGACCTTCCCGACGACAGCTTTGGCTTCTTCGTCCCGAGAGCCGAGCCGGTGCCGCTGCTCGCGTGCAGCTTCGTCAGCGAGAAGTTCGAGGGACGGGTCCCCGACGACAGCGTCCTGCTTCGGGCCTTCGTCGGGGGCGCAAGAAACCCGGAGCAACTCGACGCGGGTGACGACGAGATCGAACGCCGCACCCACGACGCGTTGACCAGCTTCATGGAGATCCGGCAGCCGCCGGTCTTCGCGAGCACCTCCAAGATGGAACGATCGATGCCGCAGTACGAGGTCGGTTACACCGACACGATCGAGTCGATGAGAAAGCAGCTCGCGCGGCACCCGGGGCTGTCGATCGCCGGGACATCGCTCGGCGCATTCGGTCTCCCCGACTGCATCGCCTCGGGCGAAAGCGCGGCGGCCGAAGCGCACGAGTCCGCGCAGAAAACGCGGTCGACGGAAGAGGTCGCTCACCACTAGCGATGGAGATCCCCGGCCCCACCTTTCACGCTCTGCTCAACGCCACCAGCGGCGTCTTCCTGACGGTCGGCTACGCTTTCATCCGGCGCAAGAACATCCGCGCGCACCTCGCGTGCATGGTGGGCGCGTTGACGGCGGCCCTCGTCTTCCTGGTGTCGTACGTGATCTACCACTACCGCGTGGGCTCGGTGGGCTTCCAGGGCACCGGGTGGGTGCGCCCGGTGTACTTCGCGATCCTGATCTCGCACACGGTTCTCGCGGCGGTCGTGCTGCCGCTCGCGATCGTCACCGTGATCCAGGCAGCTCGCCGGCGCTTCGACCGTCACCGCAGAATCGCGCGCTGGACCTTTCCGATCTGGCTGTACGTCTCGGTGACCGGCATCCTCGTTTACATGATGCTGTACGTCTGGTTCTAAAACGGGGACAGATTCATTATTCGTTTAGGGTTGTCCACCCTACCCGCATCGCAGGACGAAATACACCCACGGGACGTCGACGGACTGTTCCAGATCGATCTTGCGACGCACGGACTCGAGTGCGGCCTCTCGCTCGTCGGGGAGCAGACCGGGAGCCAGCGGCGCGAGCATCGCGGGAATGGTCATCAGCTCGGCCAGCTCTTCCTGCCGGCCGTGATAGATGAAGCGCTCGCGTTTGACGATGTCGAACCCCGCCTCGCGGCTATCGTCGGAGAACCCCGCCGGGTCGAACATCGAAGATGGCGGATCGAACGCTCGGCCGGCGCGCTCTTCGAGGCTTCGAGCAAGAGCGGCCTGGAACGCATGGACCGGCGCGGTCTCGCCCGCGACGCGCTCGGCCGGGACGTTGAACACGAACAGGCCGTCCCGGACCATGAGCGGGGCGAGCGCGAGCAGGGCGGATCGTGCAGCGGGGAATTGCCAGAAGGCAGCGTTGCAGACGACGCGATCGAACGGGCCCTCCACGACATCGCCCACCGACGCGGCAGGCGACACGAGGAACTCGGCGCGCGGATCCTTGATGTTCTCACGGGCGACATCGACCATCTCGGGCGACGCCTCGACACCGACGATCTCGGCATCGGCCGGCATGTGTTTGAGGCACTCCAGGGTGGTCGCACCGGTGCCGCACGCGAGGTCGAGGATCCGGCGGGCGCTCTCGATCTCGGCCAGCTCCACCAAGCGCCCGTTGAGCGCACGGTAGATTGGCTGCTCGCGGACGAAGCGGTCGTAGACCTCCGCGTTGAATCGGCCTCGCCAGGGGTCTGTCGCCATGCACGAACGGTACACTAGGTGCGCGATGAGAGAAAATGCCAGGGGTCTCGCGTTCGTTGCAGCTCTCCTGACCGGTTGCTCCGCGCCCGAGGACGCCGACCTCGTGCTAATCAACGGGAAGATCGTCACGGTGGAGGAGGCGCTCCCGGAAGCCGAGGCGCTCGCCGTGACCGGAGACCGCGTGGTCGCGGTCGGAACCGATGCCGAGATCGAGACCTTCATCGGTGACGCGACCGAGGTCATCGATCTCGGCGGCCGCCTCGCCGTGCCCGGTTTCATCGAAGGCCACGGACATCTGCTCAAGCTCGGAAGGAAGCTCTCGAACGTGCAACTCGAGGACGCCGAGACCTGGGACGAGATCGTCGCGATGGTGGCCGAGGCCGCCCGGACGACGCCCGAGGGCGAGTGGATCTTCGGTCGCGGCTGGCACCAGGAGAAGTGGTCGGAGCCGCCCTCCCCTTCCGTCCGCGGTCTGCCGGTCAACGACACTTTGAACGCGGTCAGCCCGAATCACCCCGTTCACCTGCGCCACGCCAGCGGTCACATGGGGATCTCAAACGCCAGGGCTCTCGAGCGCGCGGGAATCACGAACGACTCGACGCCTCCGCACGGCGGCGAGCTCATCCGCGACGAGGACGGAACGCTGACCGGCGCCGTGGTGGAGATCGCCGAGGACATCGTCCTTGGTGCGTTTTACGAGGACATCGAAGCGGCCGGTTCCGAGGCTGCGCGCGCGCGGTACGAACGGGAGATCCAACTGGCTACCCGGGAGTGCTTGTCTAACGGCGTCACGAGCTTTCACGACGCCGGCGCGACTTTCGGGATCATCGATCTCTACCGCGCCCTTGCCGATGAGGGACGTCTCGGTGTGAGGCTGTACGTCATGGTCGACTCCGAGAAGGTGTCGCTCGACGAACGCCTTGGCGATTACCGGGTGATCGGCTACGGCGGGGACCGGCTCACGGTGCGCGCGATCAAGGAGTACATCGACGGCGCGCTCGGCGCGCACGGCGCCTGGCTTCTCGAGCCCTACGAGGATCTCCCGGAAAGCTCGGGACACAACACGCGTAGGCTCGAGACCATCGCGCGCTCGGCGCGCGCCGCGATCGAGCACGGCTACCAGCTTTGCGTCCACGCGACCGGGGACCGCGGCAACCGCGAGATCCTGGATCTCTACGAGCGTCAGTATGCGAATCGTCCCGGCGAAGACCTCCGCTGGCGCGTCGAGCACGCGCAACACCTCGCGCCCGAAGACATCCTTCGCTTCGCCAACCTCGGGGTGATTGCGTCGATGCAGGGGGTGCACTGCACGTCGGACGGTCCGTGGGTTCCGGATCGCATCGGAGAGGCGCGGGCGCGGGAGGGCGCCTATGTATGGCGGTCGCTGATCGACTCGGGGGCGGTTGTGGCGAACGGCACCGACGCCCCGGTTGAGGACATCGACCCCATCGAGAACTTTTACGCGTCGGTCACCCGAATGACCGGCGAGGGCTTGGCGTTCTTCCCGGAGCAACGGATGACCCGCCAGGAGGCGCTCCGGAGCCTCACGCTGGATGCGGCGTACGCGGCCTTTGAAGAAGGGATCAAGGGTTCGCTGGCGCCCGGCAAGCTCGCGGACATCGTCGTGCTGTCCCGTGACATCATGACCGTCCCCGACGATGAGATCCCCGACGCCCGGGTCGATCTCACGATTCTCGGCGGCGAGGTTGTTTATCGCGGCGAACGACGATGAGGGGTATCCTTTGTTCCATGAGCCCTGAGCTTATTCTCCGCGCCCCCCGGCTTCTCGTCGCGGCCGCCCTGCTCTTCAACCTCGCGGGCCCGGTGTCCGCCAAGAAGCTCGAGTTGAACAGTCGGGCGGTCGATGCCGGCGTCGAGATCGATGGCAACCTCGCCGACTGGCAGGACGGCATGATCTTCATCAAGCGCGAGAGCCTGTTCCTGGGCGTCGCCAACGACGGCGAGTACGTCTACGTCGCCCTGCAATCGCGAAACACCGAAACGAACCGCTCGATCGTGATCAACGGGTTGATCGTGTGGTTCGACCCCGATAAAAGCAAGGACAGGCTCGGGATTCAGTTTCCGATGGGTCTGGCGAACACTGGTCGGATGGACGGGGGGGTCCCGGCCCGGAGCGCCCGGGAGTTCGAGGAGAAGTTCCGGGCCTCGCTGGCGACCTTCCTGGCACTGGGGCCCCGCCGCGGCGACAGCGAGGAGCTCCTGGTCGAGAATCGCTTCGGCATCGAGATCGCGAGCCACTACGCCGGCGGCGATCTCGTCTACGAGCTCAAAGTTCCGATGCGCCGATCGGAGGGCCAGCCGCATGCGGTCGGGGCCGCGCCCGGCGACGTCGTTCGTCTGACGCTCGAGACGCCCGACATCGATGTCGAAGCGCTGGGCAACGCCAGGGCCACCGGCGACCGCGACTACCGGGGCGGTGCGAACCGCGACCCGATGGGTGGTGACACCGTGGGTGACGATCGGATGGGCAGCTTCCCCGACCAGACCACGGGTGCAGGCTCAATGCGCGGCCGACAGTTCCCGGATCAACTCTCGGTCAAGGCCAAGGTGCGCCTCGCGACCCCCTGACCGACCCCGGAGCCCCTGGAAAACCCCACCCATTCATGATTCGGGACCGACACCGCGCAAGATTCAGGGTCTGACCCCATCCGGGTGACACCGGGGGGAGGTTGGGGTCGTCTACAGGGTGAGGGGGCAGGTTTACAAGGAGATTCGAGATGAAGAGGATGATCACGTTGACGATCGTTGCGGTTGTCGTTCTGGCAGTCGTTGCCGCAGGCTCGACCCTGCTCGCCCAAGAACGCGAGCAACGACAAGAACGCGCGCACCGTGGCGAGCACAGGATGGCCCGCCTCGCCGAGGCCCTGGAATTGACCGAAGAACAGAGCACGGAGCTGAGCGCGATCATGCAGGAACGGATGACCGGCGGCGTCGAGGGACGAGACGCGATGAACGACGCAAGACTTCAGCTTCACGCCGTCGTCAGCGACCCGGAAGCCGACGAGCAACAGGTGCTCGACGCCGTGCGTGCCGTCTCCGCGGAGATCGAACAGCACGCCCTCGAGCAGCACCGCTTCACGATCCGGATCAGCGAGGTCCTGACGCCGGAGCAAATGGAGCAGTTCCAGGAGCTCATCCCGCGCCGGATGGAGAGATTCGAGGGAAGATCTCACCGCCATGGCCGATTCGGTGATGGCGCCTGACGATTCCTCGTTGCTCCCGGTGAGCGGCGTGCGTATGGCGACGGGAACGGTCCGTCGCCATACGCTTTTCAGACCCCGCGTTATGCTTTGTCCGCGAGCCACGAATGGATCTGAATCCGGCGGATCTCGATACCCTGCTCGCGGCCCGCGACGGCGATCAGAAGGCGGGGCGCGATCTGGTGTCGCTTCACGGTTCGTCGATGGTCAAGACGGCGTGGCGCGTGCTTGGGCGATACGGCGGTAACGAGGCGGACGACGTGGTGCAGGAAGCTCTCATCGCGGCTTTGACGACATCGGCGCTCCCGAAGACCGATGTGGGAGCATGGCTCCGGGCGATCACGGCGAGAAAGGCGCTGGACTTTCTTCGCCGCTCCGCCCGTCTGCGTGAAGAGCCCCTCGTCGAAACCGACGACGTGCCGGCCGCTCTCGTCGCGGACGGCAACGTCGAGGGTCGGCTCGACGTTCTGACCGTGCGAAAAGGCCTCGCTGAGCTCTCCGCCTCGGACCGCGCCGTGTTGACGCTTGTCGATCTCGAAGGTCTGTCGATGGCCGAGGCCGCGGAAGCTCTGGGTCTAACGCGAGTCGCGGTCAAGCTTCGCGCCAGCCGCGCTCGACGCAAGCTGGCGCGCTTGCTGAAGGAGTCGTCATGACGGACGGGCGTGACCGTCGGCCGGAACAGCTGGCCCGTGAGGCGCTCGAGCGCGCGACCGCCGGCCGCGAGCCCGAGATCGGAGCGTTGCTGGAGTCGGTTCCGGAGATCCTGGCGGAAGCTGGCCGCAGGCGCGCGTCGCGCGAGCAACAGGATACGGTCACGGCGGTCGTTCCCCTGGCGTGGAGGGTCATCCCCCGCCTGGCGTCTGCCGCGGTCGTGCTGGTTCTCGTCTGCGCCGGGCTCGTTTTGATGAACGGTGATTGGAGCGGCGCCGACCTGCAAGATCTGGACGACGTCGCTCTCGGGGCGGAGATCGATTCCGATTTGCTGATCGAGACCGTCGTCGGCGTGGAGAATGGCGATGGATAGCGCCCCCGCGACCCCGACCGCGACCCGCAAGAAGGGCTTCCTCCTTCTCGGCGTGGTCTTCTTGCTAGGTGTCGTGTGTGGCGGCGCGCTGGTCTTCATCGGAGTTCGGACGCTCGTTCCGAGGGGACCACGACATGGCGGTCCTCATCCGATCGAGGGCATCTCTCGCCACCTCGACCTCAACGAGAAACAGGCCGAGAAGATCCGTGCGATCCTTGACGAAACACGACATGAGATCGACGTGATCTCGCTCGAATCGCGTGACAGGATTCGTGAAGTCCTGACACCCGAGCAGTTGGAGAAGTTCGACGAGATGCGATCGAGATTCCGGCGTGGGCCCAGACGACGACACCGTGATTCTCCCGAGCCGCGCGCCCCGCGAGATGCCCCGCCGCCGCCCCCGAGCAACTGAGCTTCCAAGCAAAAGATGCATCGGGAATTTTTAGTAACGATCTAAATTCTTTTTAGTTTTTCTTTTCGTCCTACCTCTGTCTTGACTCGAATTTTGATCAAACGTATGATTCAATCATTCGTATACAGCATCGGCAGGAAAAGAACGTGTCGGATCAAGATCCGAGGGCGACGAAGGACCGGATCCTGGACGCCGCCGAGGAGCGCTTCGCCGACGAGGGCTTCTCGACCTCGTTGCGATCGATCACGGGACACGCCGGGGTCAACCTCGCGGCGATCCACTACCACTTCGGCTCGAAGGAAGCCCTGATCGAAGCGGTCTTTCGGCGCCGGCTCGAGCCTCTCAACCTGAAAAGGCTCGAGCTACTCGACCAGGTCGAGGCGTCTCCCACGGAAGCGCGCTCCGTCGAGTGCATCCTTGGGGCGTTCGTGGGCCCCGCGTTTCGTCTGTATCACACCGATGGTGGTGACGGCCCCCGTCTGATGCGGCTGTTCGGACGCATCCTCGCGGAGCCCGGAGCCGAGTTGCAGGAGCTCTTTCTTGCCCAGTTCAAGCTGATCGCCGGGCGCTTTATCACGGCGTTCAAACGCGCGCTGCCCGAGCTGCCCGACGAGGAGCTGTTCTGGCGGATGCACTTCGTCATCGGCGCCATGGCGCACACCATGGCAGACACACACAGACTCCGTTTTCTTTCGGGCGGGTTGTGCAAGACGGGCGACGTCGAGGCCACGATCCGCCGTCTCGTCGATTTTCTTGCGGCCGGAATGCGGGCGCCGGTGACCACGGACGTCGCGGGAGGTCGTTCATGAAACGTCTCGTGTCGATCGCCCTCGTCGCTCTGACCTTCTCGTGCGCGAGAGTTCCCACGCCGCGTCAGCCCGACCTCGAGGTCGATGTCCCCGACCAGTGGACCGGCGGAACCGCGGCCGAGGGGGCGGTCGTTGAGAACTGGTGGGAGAGCTTTGACGACCCCGGGCTCAACGAGCTGGTCGCGGAGGCGTTCGAGCACAACCACGATCTGCTGGCCGCGGTTGCGCGTGTCGATGCCGCCGCCGCTCAGGCGCGCATCGCCGGCGCCGATCTCAAGCCCCTGACGGACGTCGGCGTCAACGGAAGCAAGCAGAAGCAGCTGTTCATCGGAATCCCGATCGGACCGCCTGGTGAAATCCCGAGCGCCGTCTTCGAGAGCTACGGGCTCTCGATGAACGTCTTCTGGGAGGCGGATCTCTGGGGCCGTCTGCGGGCGCGCAAGGCGGCCGCCGTCGCCGACTACCAGGCCACCGCGGTCGACTATGCGGCGGTGCGGCTGTCGCTCGCCGGTCAGGTCGCCAAGGTCTGGTTCGCGCTCGCCGAATCGCAACGCCAGGTCGATCTCGCGGAGGCGACGGTCGACGCCTTTACCAAAACCGCCGACCGGGTGCGCTCA
>JBFJTV010000009.1:0-16498 GCA_041625075.1 Candidatus Polarisedimenticolaceae bacterium
AGCGGCGACTTCAACGAGTACGGACCCGCCTGGGACCCGGAAGGGAATCTCCTGTACTACCTCGCGGACCGGATGTTCGCCCCCCAGATCAGCAGCGTCGAGTGGAACTACGCCGGAAATCGCGAGACCGGGATCTTCGCCTTTGCGCTCAGGAAGGACGTCGACAATCCGTTCGGTCCCGAGAGTGACGAGGTCACGATCGGCGACGAGAAGGAAGACGAGGAGAAAGAGAAAGAGAAGGAGAAAGAGAAGGAGAAAGAGAAGGAAAAGGATGACGAGGAGCCGGCCTACATCGAGATCGATTTCGACGGTCTTGCCGACAGGGTCGTTCGGGTTCCCGTCGACGCGGAGAACTACTACGGTCTCGTGGTGAACGAGGGGCACGTGATCTACGGCAAGTCCGGCGCGAGCTTCTACGGACGCGGCAGCTACGCCGATCCCACCCTGATGATCTTCGATCTGGAGGAGCGCGAGGAGTCGGTGCTGGTGGACGGCGTGTCGGGCTATGCGGTCTCGTACGACGGCTTGAAGATCCTGGTCGGCCAGGATGGGAGCTACAAGCTCTACGACGCGAAGCCCAAGGCGAAAGACGAGAAGACTGTCTCGACGCGCGCTCTGATGGTCGATCGGGTCCCGTCGGAGGAGTGGACGGTGATCTTTGACGAGGTGTGGAGACGGTTCCGCGACTTCTTCTACGTCGAAAACATGCACGGCTACGACTGGGAGGTGATCGGCGAGCAGTATCGCGCCCTCGTTCCGTACGTCGCGCACCGCTCCGATCTCAACTACGTCCTCGGGGAGATGATCGCCGAGCTCAACGTCGGCCACGCCTACATCCAGGGTGGCGATTTCGAGATTCCGGAACGGCCCCCTGTGGGGCTTCCCGGAGCGCGCTTCAAGCTCGACAAGAAGTCCGGTAAGTACCGGATCGCCAGGATCTTCGGGGGCCAGAACGAGGAGCCCAGGTATCGCTCGCCGCTCACGGAGGTCGGAGTCGATATCAACGAGGGCGACTACGTCCTTGCGATCGACGGCGAGGAACTCTCCGGCAAGGACAACCCGTACAGATTGCTGCAGCACAAGACCGATCCCGTCACGTTGACGGTGAGCTCGAAGCCGAAGATGGACGACGCGCGGAAGGTCACCTACGAGCCGATCTCGAGCGAGGCGTCGCTACTCTATCTCGAGTGGGTCACGGGGAACCGTGCCAAGGTCGATGCCGCGACCGAGGGCCGCGTGGGCTACCTGCACCTGCCTAACATGGGCGCGACCGGAATCTACGAGTTCATCAAGTGGTTCTATCCCCAGATCCGCAAGGAGGGTCTCGTCATCGATGTCCGCTCGAACGGTGGCGGGAACGTCTCACAGTGGATCATCGAGCGGCTCGACACGAAACTGCTGGGAACACGCTTCGGCCGTTCTTCGGAAGATCCGTTGACGTACCCCTACACCGTGTTCCACGGCCACCTCGTCTGTCTGCTCAACGAGACGTCGGCCTCCGACGGTGACATCTTCCCCTACCGCTTTCGGGAGGCCGGACTCGGCCCGCTGATCGGCAAGCGTTCGTGGGGCGGTGTTGTCGGGATTTCGGGACGCGGCCCGTTGCTCGACGGCGGAACCGTCTTTGTCCCGCTGCTCGGGACCAACTCGGTGACGGGCGAATGGGTGATCGAGGGCCACGGGGTCCAGCCGGACATCGAGGTCGAGAACGACCCGCAGGCGGTGATCGCGGGGCGCGACCCTCAGCTCGAGCGCGGGATCCAAGAGGTCCTCGCCGCGATCGAGGCCGACCCGAAGACGCTGCCGTCGCGGCCTGCCGACCCCGTCAAGACTCCTTGACGGTGGGGAGGTTCGAATGATCTCCAAGATCTGGCTGGCGGTGGGGTTTCTCGGGCAGGCGATGTTCGGGGCGCGGTTCCTGGTGCAGTGGATCGCCTCCGAGCGACGCAAGCAGAGCGTCGTACCGAAGGCGTTCTGGTACCTCAGCCTCCTCGGCGGCCTGACCCTGCTGACCTACGCGATCCACCGCCGCGACCCGGTGTTCATCGTGGGGCAGCTCACCGGTGTGTTGATCTACACGCGGAACCTCTGGCTGATCTACCGCACGCGTGGCGAGACGACGGTTCGCACCTAGGAGGTCTTTCCCGCTCGCGCTTTCGGGAACAGCCAGGTCGCCAGCGCCGGCAGCAACACGATGGCGCCCAGCATGTTCACCAGGAACATGAAGGTCAGCAGGATGCCCATGTCCGCCTGGAACTTGAGCGGGGCGAAGATCCACGTTCCGACCCCAGCCGCCAACGTGATCCCGGTGAACACGACGCCCGTTCCCGCGATCTGCAGCGTTCGGTTGTAGGCTTCCTGGATCGGCAGACCCTCGGCGAGGATGCTACGGAACCGGCTGTAGATGTAGATCCCGTAGTCCACACCGATACCGACGCCCAGCGCCACCACCGGGAGCGTCGAGACCTTGAGCCCGATCTCGAGCAGGCTCATCAGGGCGTACGCCAGCAGCGAGACAAGCGCCAGCGGAACGACGATGCAGATCACCGCCCGGATCGAGCGGTAGGTAATGAGACACAGCAGGATCACCGCCGAGAACACCCCGATGAGGATGGGGAACTGATCGGCGGCGACCTCTTCGTTGGTAGCGGCCATCACGCCCACGTTTCCGGTGGCCAGCTTGAAGCGGGTCCCCTCCGACCCGAGCTCCGCATCGAGCTCCTTGACCGCTGTCACCACGCGCTCGATGGTCTCGGCCTTGTGATCGGTGGTGAAGATCATCACCGGCATCACGCTGCAGTTCTCGTTCAGAAGGCCGCTGCTCGTGGGCACGTAGGTGACCGACTGGGTCAGGACCGACACGTTGCGCGGAATCACGCGCCACTTGAGATAACCCTCGCTCCAGCCGGCGTTGAGCACCTTCGCGATGACCGGAAGGCTGATCACGGACCGCACGCCCTCGACGTTGCGGATGCGCCACGTGAACTCATCGATGGTGGTCATCACGTCGTAGTCGATACAACCCTCCGGGATCGTCTCGACAATGACGTTGATGATGTCGACGCCGATGGCGAAGCGCTCGCTGATGATCGAGCTGTCGACGTTGTACCTGGAGTCCGGACGCAGCTCGGGCACCCCGGCGTGGAGGTCTCCGATACGGACGTCCGCGGCCTTCCAGGCCCCGAACACGGCCATGACGGCGGAAATCGCGATGACGACCGCCGCGCGCCGCGGCTCGGCGACCCGGGCCAGTATCTCCCACAGCTTCGATAGATGCTCGGCGCGGACCTGCAGCTTGTGCCGGTACTTGTCATCGACCTTGACGTAGGAGACCAGCGCGGGCAGAAGCACGAGGTTGGTCAGGATGATCGTCGCCACCCCGAGGCTCGCGGTGATCGCCATCTCGCGGATGACCTGGATCTTGATCACCAGAATCGTGATGAAACCGATGGTGTCGCTGACCAGGGCGATGATCCCCGGGGCGATGAGGCGGCGGAAGGCCCGCCGTGCGGCTGTTGTCGCGTCCGCTCCGAGAAAAACCTCCGCCCGCGTCGCGCTGACCATCTGGACGCCGTGGCTCACCGCGATGGCGAAAATGAGAAACGGCACCAGGATGCCCAGGGGATCGACGCCAAAACCCAGCAGCGTCAGAATCCCCAGCTGCCACACGACCGCGATCAGCGAGCAGGCCAGCACGATCGCCGTGTAGCGGTACGACTGCGTGTAGAGCGAGAGAAAGATGGCGGTGATCAAAAACGCGATCCCGAAGAACATGATCACGCGTGTGGCGCCGTCCGAGATATCGCCGATGACCTTCGCAAAACCGATGATGTGGGTGTCGATGACCACATCGGCGACGTCGCCGGCCTTGTTGCGGATCTTGTCCTCGAGCTCGCGCGCCACGAAGATGTAGTTGAGGGGCTCTCCCGTGTTGGGGTTGAATTCGAGCAACTGCGCGCTGATGATTGCCCCGCTGAAATCGTTGGCCACCAGCCGGCCCACGATCCCGGCCTTGAGGACGTTCTCACGTACCCGCGCCAGCCCCTCCGCCGTCGGCTCGAAGTCGGCCGGGACGACGTTGCCCGCGGCGATGCCGTCCTCGACGACCTCGGTGTAGCGCACGTTCGGCGTAAACAACGACTGCACGCTCGTACGATCCACGCCGGGGATGAAGAAGACCTCGTCGGTGACCTCTCGCAGCACCTCGAAAAACTCGGGAGTGAAAATGTCTCCCTCTTTGACCATCAACGCGACGATGATGCGGTTCGCGCCGCCGAACTGGTCGCGATGCTTGGTGAAGGTCTTCATATAGTCGTGCTGCAGGGGAAGCAGCTTGCTGAACCCGGCGTCGATGTGGATCTTCGTGGCCGAATACCCCATGAAGACAGTCAGCGCGAGAAAGAACGCGATGATCAGACCGCGATGGCTGAAGATCTGGCCTTCAAGCCACCACACGACGCGCGATCGTTTGACGTCAGGGCTCACGGTTTACTCGTTTGGCGCGTTGTCGGTCATGCGGCTCACGCCGAACTCACCGATCAGGATCAATCCGCCGTCATCCGCCTGGATCACGGTCGCCAGCGCCTCGCGATCCGCTTGGGGCTGAAGGGCGAAGCTGCGCCCGTCGTCGTCGCTGACGAGGACCGCACCCTCGTGCCCCACGATGACCAGCTTTCCGTCAGGTGTTTCGAGACCGCGGTTGAGCAGTGCGACCGTGCCGGTCTCGATCTCGCTCCACGATTCCCCCGCATCCTCGGAGCGGTACAGATGTCCGCGCAACCCGAACAGCAGCACAACGTCGTTCTCGAGAGGCAGTGTCCCGAAGAACGATCCGACATAGGGGGACGGCAGCTCGGTCCACGTCCAGCCACCGTCGTCGGAGCGATAGATCATCCCGGCCTCGGCGGCGATATAGAGGCGGCCGCTCTCGGATCGTGCCATGTGATGAAGGTGAAAGTCGTCGTACTCGCCTCCGACGGCCCCACGGGTCCAGGTCGTGCCGCCGTCCGACGTCGTCAGAAAGAGACCGTAGGCACCGATGGCGAAGCCGTTGTCGGCATCGCTGAACCAGACGTCGAACAGCGGGCTCTCGAGCTCCGGGTCGTGATAGACGCGCTCCCAGGTCCGCCCCCCGTCGCGCGTGCGAAGAATCGTCGCGTCGTGCCCCACGATCCAACCCCGTTGCCGGTCGTGGAAGAAGACGCCGTTGAGCGTCGCGGTCGTGGGCACCACGATCTGCTCCCATCTCTCTCCCCGGTCCTCCGAGATAAGCACGTGCCCCCGCTCACCGACCACGACCGCCACGCCGTCGACAGAGACGCCGTCAAGCAGCAGCGATTGATTCGCGAGAGGCGCCTGCACCGAGCGCTCGGCGACGTCCGTAGGGGTTTCCTGGGAGAGAGCAGTCGACAGGAGTGCGCCAAACAGCGCGATCGCTACAAGAAGACTGCTGAGAGATCTAACCAATCGGATCCTCGACACGGCGCCCCGGCGGCCAGTGGGGCGCCCGGACCGAAGCTACCGTCTGCCCTCTCGACGAAGGGCGTCGGGGACGTAATCCGCCTCAGTGCGCTTGATGCTGAAATTGTAGGGCGGGTATTCGTTGTCCAGACCGATGGCCAGGTAGCGTCCGGCCTGAAGATCCGTGTGGACCTCGAGGGCAGTCCAAATCATGGGGACGTTGTAATAGTTGATCGCGTGACCTTCGGAAACGCGCCACAACTGGTCGCGGTTGTCGTACTGGTCGACCACCAGGATCTGCCACGAGTCCTCGTCGACATAGAAAACTCGCCGCTTGTAGATGTGCCGTGCGCCCGGCTTCAAAGTGGCATCCACGACCCACACGCGGTGCAGCTCGTAGCGCGGGTAATCCTGGTTGATGTGCTGCGGGGTCAAAATCTCCTTGTATTTGAGGGTGTCACTGTCCAGCTTGTAGGCGTTGTAGGGTACGTAGATCTCTTTCTTGCCCACGAGCTTCCAGTCGTACCTGTCCACCGCGCCATTGAACATGTCGAACTGGTCGCTGGTGCGCATGGCGTCGGAGGCGGTCCCGGGATTGTCGTAGGCGACGTTGGGTGCTCGCCGGACCCGTCGCTGCCCTGGATTGTACAGCCACGCGCTGCGGTGCTGCGCGACCTGGTTCAGGCTTTCGTGAACGAGCAGGATGCCGCCGGCCAGTCGCGCCGGCGCGATGACCGTCTGCTTGAAAAGCAGAATCCGGTTTCTCATCTTCTCCTCGGTCATCCCCTCCATGGTGTACAGCACGTAGAACTCGTCCTCGAACTGCACCAGGGTGTAGCTCCCACTGCGCGTCGGCGCGGCCTGGCCGATCGTACGCGACGCGATATCCCCCCGGAACCGCAGCAGGTGATTCCAGATGACCTCGACGCCGGTCTCCGGGATCGGAAACGGAATGCCGTTGACCGCGCCGGTCACACCGTAGCCGTTCTCGGCCAGCTCCGCGGTCGCCGCGACCTTCTTGGTCATGTCATAGATGCGCTTCGGGTAAGAGGCGCTGCGTCGCGTGGGGTAGACGTGCATCTTGTAGGTGTCGTAGGTCCGCAACAGCTCCTGCTGACCGGGTGTCAGCATGTCGGCGTACTGATCGACGTTCTCCCCGGTGATCGTAAACAGGATCTCGTCGGCGGCGTACGGATCGGCGTAGCGCTTCTTGGGATTGTATCCGGCCGGCGGCGTCGTGATTCCGCCTTCCCAGGCCGGAATGGTGCCGTCCTGGTTGCCGGCCTTCTCGGCCCCCAGCGGGGTGAGATCCGCGCCAAGCCGGGCGATCTCCTCGGGCGTCGCACCAGCCTGCGCGGTCGAGCCCGCCAGGAGGAGCGCGATCCCAACAATCATCAACCCTGTCTTAGGCATGGCCATGGCTCCCTCGCTCAGAATGAGATCTTAAAGTTCGCCGCGACGAAATCGCGGTCATTGATCAGGTTATACCGACTGGCGCCGAAGAAGTCCGTGTAGCTGATGTCGGCCGACCAGAAGTTCTGGAAGTCGAAGTTCAGGCCCACGGTATATGCCTTGCGGCCCTCGAGAAAGCTACCACCGGGGCCGGGCGTGTTCCCGCTGACGTCGTGCCCCCAGGCGAGCCGGGGCGACAGGGTGACGGCGCCGATGGCGTTGTTGTACTGGAACCGGGTGACGAGCCGATAGCCCCAGGACGTGGCGTCGGCGAATCGCTGCGGCGTCTCCGCCGCCTTGTTCGGGTGCGCGGCACCGGGGTTGGTCGGGCTCTGGTGATAGGGATTGCCGCTGGTGTAAGTTCCCGCGCTCTCGAGCCTCAACGCGTCCTTGGAGGGAAGGTCGGGAACGTGGGCCACCGCGCCCTCGAACAGCAGGAGAACCTGGTCGGCGCCCAGCGCCTGCGACCAGATCTTGGTCAGCGTCGTCTGGAACTGGGACGTGTCCAATTCGAGGTACCCCGGGATCACCCGCTCGCAGCCCGAAAAGTCGGGGACCACCAGATTACAGCCGCTGCTGTAGTCCACGCCAGTGAACGTCGTGATCTGGCTGGCACCGGCCTCGAGACCGGGTACGTTGCCGGTAAACACGGGGTTGATGGGCTCGAGCGCGGCGAACAGCAACTCGACGTCGTCGATCTGCAACGGGGCATTCTGCCGGAAGGACAGCTCGCCCTGCCAGGCAAGGCCGGTGGTGCCGACCTGGGAGTTGAAGCTGATCGCATAAAGCTTGATATCCTCCGGATACTCGATGAAGTACCGCGCGGTCTGGGCGTAAGCGTCCGTCACGAACGCGGTGGTGGTTGCGGTGATGTCCCCCCCGGTGGCCGCGGTGCCCGCAATGGCCGTCGAGGCTCCCTGTGGGGCTCCTGCCATGACCCCGGCGGCGGTGCCGGCCGCGATGGCGCCCGGGATGTCACCGGGAAACATGCCCAGCCAGTTCAGGGTCGCGCCGACGATGGGCGTCGCCGCGGCACCGATCGTCCCGGCAGTCAGCAGCCCCGCTGCCGTCCCCGTGCGCCCGTTGATGGTCGGCAGGCGGCTGTGGTAGTTGACGAAGTAGAAACCGAACTCCGTATCTCCGAGCGCGGGCACCAACCAGCGAAAGGCCACGCCGTACTGGCCGCCGTCCCCGGCATCGATATCCGGCCCTCGAGGGACCGCGAGAAACGGCCGGTTCGGATCGCTGGGATCGGGCCAGGGCGGCACGTCGGGCGAGCTCCCGAAAGCGAGAAACACCATGTCCCCGCCGGCCCCCACGAAATCGCTGGTCGAGAAATAGGATCCCGAGGGATCGAGGATGATCTCCTCCCACTCGTACTCGTAGAACGCCTCCAGCGTCGTGTTGTTGCTCAGCGAGAACGAGCCCCAGAGCAGCCCCACCGGAAGCAGGGCGTTGCGCAGCTCCGCGCCGGGCGTCCGGAGCGCGGTCACGTCCACGGGATTGATGATGTTGGTCCCGCCCTGGATGAAGGTGCTCTCGCCCCAGTTGACGACCTGCCGGCCGGCGCGGACCTCGGCCGGCTTTTGTCCGATCCGGAACCTCAGCCAGGCGTAGGCGTCGCGTAACTCGACGCGTTTGCCCACCCTGTCGAGTGCAGATTCGCTCAGTGGGGTTCGCGCCCGATCCTGGTTCTCGTTCTCGAAGTCGTAGAAGCCCCAGCCCCGGAAGAACATGCCGAAGTTCTTGTACTTCACTTCCAGCTCCGAGGTGAGCTGGAAGATATTGCTCCAGATGCCCTTGTCGTAGTTGAGGTTGCCGTTGTCCCCGTTGACCGAGAACGCCGTCCCTCCGTTGGTCAGGCCGATGATCGCCGGATCCTGATCCCCGGTCCGATAGCTGAGCCCATAGGTCAGCGTGTTGTCCCAGCTGATGAACCACTGGTCCTTCCGCCAGTCGGCGCTGTACGCCGGCGTCGCGCACAGTCCCCACACGAGCAGTCCCAACAGGACCAAGCCGGGGTATCGTCGTCGTCGCGAGAGCTGTTTGGTGCGGTTCATGTCAACTCCCATCGTAGTCGGGGTTCCGTGCCGGGCTCGATAGTGCGCAGTTCGCACCCCGGGACGGAGTGCCTCCTGCCCCCTACGTGATCTAACCGGGGGATGAATATGCAAGCAAAAAAGTTTCCCTAAAGGGTCCATTTGTCGGGTGGAGGCCATTTCCCCTCGATCTCAGCGGAAGGCGGGTCCGATGGCGGCGAGATTGTCGCGCATAAGGGAAAGAAAATCGCCGTCATCCGGCGTATTGCCGCACGGGTCGAAGACGACGCTCTCGACGCCGAGCTCGCGCAGCTTCGCGACCGTCTCTTCGAGCGGCTCGCGCTCCCAGATCATCCAGCGGGCCGGGTGCTCCGCCAGGATCTCTTCGAGCCCTCGCCACGCCTTCGCATCGGGGAGCGCGTCGGGCTCGAAGTGCACGCTCTCGAGGTTCAAGCCGTAGCGCGCGGCGAGGTACTGGTACACAGGGTGGGAGGCCAGCAGGGGTAGGTCGCTCTCTCCGACCAGGTCGTGGAGCTGACGGTCGAGGTTGTGAAGATCGCTCTCGAGTTCCTGGTAGTTTTGCTCGAAGGTGTCTTGGTTGCCGGGGCGCAGCCTGGCGAGCGCGTCCCGGACCGCGGCGGCCTGTCTCGCTGCGAGCTCGAGGTCCAGCCACACGGTGAAGGCCAGCGTCCCGTGGCTGTGGTCACCCTCCGGCCCGTGGGTGTGGACCGCGGCATCCTCGACGACGATCAGACGGTCGGCAAAGCCCGACGAGGTGTCGATCAAGGCCGACGGTCGCAGGCTGACGCGATCCACCCACTTCGCATAACCCGCGCCGTTGAGCAGGATGAGATCGGCGCTCTGGTACTCGGACACGGTCTCGACATCGGGCGACCAGAATGCCGGGTCGAGATCCGCCGGCGCCGGGAACTCGACGCGGACGAGATCGCCCCCGATACGCTCGGCGAAGTACCGCAGCGGGTAGTTCACGGTGTAGACCACGATCTCGGACGAGACCGGATCCGACGGCGCCGTCTCCACGGATTCGCCGTCCACGCAACCGCCGAGGGTCAGAAGAAGAAAGATCAGCGCACCGACTCGAAGCGACTTCGAAACCAAGACGCACCTCACATGCGAACCAGCGCCCGGATGGCAGCCGAACCGAGCTGGCTCGTCAGCCACGTCAGCAGCATCGCCAGAAGCGCCCCCGTCAGGAGCACGACGGCGACCTCGGAGATCATGATCGCGCCGATCGCCGGTCTCGACCCGCCGATCTTGAACAGTGTTTCCATCTCCCTGCGCCGCAGCCTCAGGGACAGCAGGAAGACAAGGGCGGCCAAAGCGAGCGTCGCGAGCCCCACGATCACAGCCCCGGCGATGACGAACATCTCGACCGTGAGAATCGTCGCGAGAAGATCATCCATGACCGTGGCCGGCGGCACGATCTGGACGCGCTCGTCGGCGCCCTGATAACGCCCCCGGAGCAGCGCCGAGGACTTCGAATCGAACGGTGCGGCGATCACCGCCGTGACCGGGTAGTCGTCGGTGCTCCCGTGAAAGTGGAAGGTGTCGACGTTGTCCGGTCTGATCTCGTTGAACTGGACGACGGAAGCGTTAGCAGTGACGCGGTTTCCCTCGCGCGACAACACCGCCGACGCCGCATCGGGTGACGTCAGATCCTGATGGCCGTGGACCCTGCCCTCGATGATCCACGTCGTCTTGACGTCGACGAAGATCGCGTCGTCGTCGGCGCTGTCCGAGAACGCCAGGACTCCGACAACGCTCATCTTCAGCGGGTAGACCCCGGCGAGATCGAAGAGGCTCTCCGGCGAGGAGATGACGTGATCGCCCGGCCTCAGTTCAAGAGCCTCGGCGACGCTCGAGCCGACGACGCACTCGCCCAGCATGGCGAACGGCCTTCCGTCGGCGATCGTCAGGCCGCGGAAACCGAAGTAGTCGAGCGTCGTCCCGACGATCGGGTAGTCGCGCGCGTGGAAGCGCACGTCCATCGGAATCGCGCGGGCGAGGTCGGAGGCGTCGATGCGCAGGGCCTCGCGATAGGCGACGGGCTCGGGGTGGTCCGCCCCGAAGTACAGAGTGTTGAGGACGAGCTCGAGCGGGCTCCCCTTCGCGCCGACGACCAGGGGTGTGGCGACCGCGCGAGCCGTGAGCTGCTGCGAGCTCTGATTGACCAGCACTCGCAACCCGACGGGGAGAAAGACGATCAGGGTGATCGACCCGACCAAAATGATCGTCTTGACGCGGTGGAACGCGAGGTAGCGCCACGCTAGGTAAAGCGTTTGCGTCATGATCCCGCTTCCCGAGCGTAGAACGACTTGAAATCGACCACACGGTCGAACCGCGGGAGGAGATCGTGGTCGTGCGTCACCGCGAGAAACGTCGCGCCGCTGTCCCGGGCAAATCCCAGAAGAATCTCCAGGACGCGGTCGGCGTTGACCGGGTCGAGGTTCCCGGTCGGCTCGTCGGCCAGCAGAACGGCCGGTTGCGGTAGGACGGCGCGGCAGACCGCGACCCGCTGCCGCTCTCCTTGTGATAGCCGGTGCGGGTAACGGCCCAGCTTGTCGGCGATGTCCACCTGCTCGGCGAGCTCGACCGCCCGTTTGCGAACACCCGAGTCGAGCCGCAACGACGGGTTGATGCGATACGGCAAGAGGATGTTGTCGAGCACGCTGAGGTACTCGAGCAGCTCGAACTCCTGAAAGACGAGACCGATGTGCGTGATCCTGAAATCGCGGCGCTTGGCGTCCGGCAGAGAGGACACCTCGACGCCGTGGGTTTCGATGACGCCGCCCGCAGGGATCGCTATGCCTGCGATGAGATTGAGAAGCGTGGTCTTGCCCGAGCCGCTGGGGCCCACGAACGCTGCGGTGCGTCCACGCTCGATCCGCAGATCGGAGACGGAGAGCTCGAAATCCCCCTCGCCGTAGCGAAAGGCGAGATCCTCGATCCTCACCGCCGGTTTGGCATCCCCCAACGCGCGACCCTTTACAGACGCTGCTCTTCGAGCAGCTCCAGATCCGTGATCTTCCAGGCGCCGTCGAGCGCCTTGACCGTGATCCGTGCCTTGTACTGATTTGTCCGAAGATGGAGATGACCCCAGTGCCCCACGGAGCCCGACACCTTCCAGGTGCTCCGGGACTCGAAGCCGAAATCACCGGAGGACGAATCGTGGGTCGAGTCCAGCATCTCGATCTGCTTGACCTTGGCACGGGCGCCGCCCTGGTTCTCGATCTCGAGAGACCGTCTCGTCTCGAGGTAGATCTCGGTCAGCAGATCGCCCGCGACGCTCTTCTCCAGGGTGTCGTAGATGGCGCTCTCGTCGCGGTAGTCGAAAGCACGGTAGACGTTCTCGAGCAGCCCGCTCACGATCGCGCGGGCCTCGTCGCTCGAGACCGTGGAAGCCGTCACCGCCCGGGGAGCGGCGAACGCCACCACCCCGAGCAGAACCACCGTGGCCGACCACGCCTTCCACGACGGACGTGGACCACGCAGGAATCCTCGCCCGAGTCGAAAACCGACGACCACCAGTCCCAGCCCGCCGACGGACGCCAGTGCGATGAAGACCCAGCCGAGACCGCGCGATGGCGTCTGCACCTCGACGAGTGTCGGGACGGTCGGGTTGGTGAGAAAGTTCTGCCAGGTCAGCTGCGGATACTCCGGTGTTAGAAACGACGGCAATCCCCCGGCCTCATCGGTCGCTGCGCACGGCACCCGTTGGATGCGGTCGCTGAACAGGTCCCACTCGACGGTGACCTCGTCGGGAAGCCCGCCGATCGGGTAAACGAAGATGACGCCCAGCGTGGCCGAGATGAGGTCGAGGTCTTCCGGAGGTTCGATGATCCCGGTTCTCCGCAGCGTGCGTCGGATGAAGTGGATGCGGTCGAGCTCGCCCTCGGCCTTCTTGCCGTCCACCATGACGGGTGCGCCCTGCAAGAGGAACTCTCCCGCGCGTCTCTTGATCTCCGCCTGCTCCTCGGCAGGGATGATCTCGCGACCCTCGAGCCCGAGATCGGTCCACTGTTGGAGATCCCTGGGTCGAACGACGATCTCCTTTCGAACCTCGTAGGGCTCGATGTAGAGAAAGACCGACATCGGGGCGTCGAACTGCCGGCGGAGATTGCGATTGTCAAACCGTGAGTACCAGGGATCCCCCCAATCGAGCTCGAGAGTCTCGGTCGTTCCGAGGTAGCGGAAGTCGTTGACGGGGAGCCCGTGGTGATAGGTCACGAAACCGATCGTGGCCGTCGCACCTCCCCCCTCGCTTTGTGGCGGGGTGATCGACAGGGACGCGGGACGCCGGGGTAGCGGGTAGACGAACCTCGCGAAGACCACGAGCTCGTCGTCGCCGACCTCCACGGCGAGCGGCTCGCCCGTGATCGCGTCCCGGCGAACACGGGGGCGCCCCGATATCTCGTCAACTCGGGGCACGAGCGGTGGCCCGTCGCCGGCCCGAAGTACGAGGTCCTGGCGATAGAATCGCGCGAGACGTTTTGCGAGCGGCTCCGGCTCGTAGCCCATGCGTTCGTACAACGAGTCCGGCATGAGGTTGCGAAAGGCCTCGAGGTCGGGAAGGCCGATCTCGAGCTCGACGGTGACCGCCTCTTCGTCGATGAAGATCTCGGCGATGGTCGTGGCGGTCATCGCACGCGTCACGACGATCGCGTCTGCATGGAGGAGACCCCACGAGGCCGCGAGCGTCAGTATCCCTCCGCCGAGTCTTCCGACCCGCATGATCGTCGAACCCTTCATTGCCACCCGATCCGCTTGTGAGCTCTCAGTTTGCCACGACGCGGCGCGAGATGCGTGTGCGGTGTCGGTTCGATTCTCGCCGATCATCGGCGCCCCCTGAAAACCTAGAAACCCCGGAAGACCCCGAACCGGATCGCTCCTAACCTACCGTAAATAGGACGGTTACGCCGAGAAGTGCGCAGTATAATCTGAGGGCCCCCCAAGGCAAGCCAACAGTTGGAGGAAGGCATGGCCTCTTCCGGGAGATACATCTTTTTGTGTGCGCTGGCCCTGGCGATTGGCCTGGCGAGCGCGGGAGTGCTCGCGCAAACCGGCGAGTCCGACGGACCGTTCGCGTACGTCGCCAACCGCGGTTCGGACATCGTGTCGGTGATCGATACGACCATCGATCTCGAGGTGGCGACCGTCAGCGCCGGTCAGCTGCCGAGCGATGTCGCGGTGTCGCCGGACGGCAAGCTCGTCTACACCACCAACGAAGGCTCGAACTCGGTGACCGTCATCGACGCCGAGAGGAACGTCCTGGTTGGCGCGATCAGCGTCGGCGCCCGTCCAAGCAGGGTTGTGTTCTCGCCGGATGGGACGCGTGCGTACGTGACCAACACCTACTCGCAGAACGTATCGGTCATCGACACGGCCCTCTCGATCACCATCGCGACCATCGGTGTCGGAATGAGTCCGCGGGGTGTTGCGGTGAGCCCGGACGGCTCCCGCGTGTACGTGACCAACCAGTTCTCCCAGACGGTCTCGGTCATCGATACCGCCCTCAACGCGGTCGTGGACAGCGTCGGCGTGGGTCTGTCACCGGCGGATGTCGTGGTTTCTCCGGATGGGACGCGCGTCTACGTGTCGAATCGACTCTCGCAGACAGTCTCCGTGATCGATACCGAGCCGAACGTCGTCGTGGCGACGGTCAGCGCCGGCCAGAATCCGATGGGTCTGGACGTCACGCCGGACGGGAGCCTCCTCCTGGTTGCCGCCGAGGGCTCGCAAACGGTTTCGGTGATCGATACCGCGACCAACCTGGGCATCGCGGCGCTGAGCGCCGGCGACGCGCCCGTCGACGTCGCCATCACGCCGGACGGCACCAAGGCCTACGTGGCGAGTGCGGGATCCAACTCGGTCGCCGTGATCGATATCGACCTCCTTCTGGGCATCGATGCCGTTGGCGTCGGCGTCTTCCCGTCGGGCGTTGACGTGGGCCCCCTGAGAGACGAAGACGGCGACGGTATCGGCGACAGCGTTGACAACTGCCCCGATGTAGCCAACCCGATGCAGCAGGACGAGGACGGCGACGGTATCGGCGATCCGTGCGACGACGACGACGGTGACGGGGTGATCGACGGTGAAGACAACTGCCCCGATGTTTCGAACCTTACCCAGGCAGACCTCGATGCCGACGGTGTCGGGGATCTCTGCGACAACTGCGCGCTGATCCCGAACCCCGGCCAGGAAGATGTCGATGGTGACGGTGAAGGCGACCTCTGTGACGACGACGACGGCGACGGTGTTCTCGACGTCTTGGACAACTGCCCGGTAACGTCCAATCCGGACCAGGACGACGGCGACGGCGATGGCGTCGGGGACGCCTGCGACAACTGCCCTGTCGATGACAACGCCGATCAGGACGACAGCGACGGTGACGGCGACGGCGACGTCTGCGATCCCGACGACGACAACGACGAGATCCTCGATGACGGCGACGGCTCCGGTGTCGAAGGCGACGCTCCCTGCATCGGGGGTGACACCATCGAATGCGACGACAACTGCCCTGATGTCTCCAACCCGGACCAGGCGGACGCCAACGGGGACGGGATCGGGGATGCGTGTGAAGACGATCTGACGGCGTCCGATGTGGACAAATCCGGCCGTGTCGACGGCCTCGACCTGGCGAGACTGGCGCTGATCTTCGGCACGGTCAGCGGCGATCCTGCCTATGACGGAACGGTCGATATCGACCGCGATGGGACTATCGATGGAAACGACCTCGCAATCATGGCTTCCAACTTCGGCCGGATGGTCGAATAGCATGGGCCGGCGCGGAGTCTCGATGGGGTTGGCGGTGCTGCTGGTGGCCGCGGTGGGCTGCGGCGGTGGGAGCCCCACCGGCGGCGTGGTCTCGAGAGGTCCGAACGCCTCGTTCGTCGCGAGCGCGACGCCCGCGGGACCGGACATGGTGCGGCTTCGATCGGTGACGACCAGCAGCGACCTCGTGACGCTCGAGGTCGCGATGGGCGGACCCACGACGAGCAACGATTTGTACTCGTTTGCGTTCGATCTTCTGCTGAGCGACTCCTCGATGGTGGCCTATGTGGACGGCTCCGCGGTCTTCGGTAATGCCCTGACATTGGCCGGGGGCCAGGGATCGACCGTTCTGGTCTCACAGAACGACGATCGGATCGTCGTGGGCGTGTCGAAGACCGGTGGGGGGAGCGGCAACGGCATCGGCCCGTCCGAGGATGCGGTCGTGCGCCTGACGCTGCGCGTGCTCGACACCGGCACCACCGACATCACGATCACCGGACCACCGTCGAACCCGGTTCCGACCGCGCTCGATTCCACGGGGACAGTCGTTCCGAGCGTCGTCTTTGACGGCGGCACCGCGCAGCTCGTCGGAAGCTGAGCCTTTACCTACCTCCGACGCCGTCCGCACGCAACCGCGTCGGCGGCGTATAATGTGCGTTTCGAGGTGGGGATGAGGGCGAACAAGGAACACGGCGAAGAGGTGAGCGGTGCGCCGCGGGCTCGACCCCGGGCGCTCGCGTTCGCTCTCGTCGCCG
>JBFJTV010000010.1:0-16491 GCA_041625075.1 Candidatus Polarisedimenticolaceae bacterium
CGCTGCACAGACAGTCGAAGACTTCGTCCTCGTCGGCCCGCGCCGACAGCACCAAGATCTGCACCGCTGGGAAGCGCGTCTTGAGCGCCCGCATCGCACCTGTAGCGTCGTCGCCGCCGTCAAACCCGATCAGAACGACGTCCGGCGGGTTGCGGTCGATCAACGCCATCGCATCGGCGGTCGAACGGAACTGATCCATGACCCGGAAACCGGGACTTCCACCGATCAGCTCTGCAAGTCCCTTGCGGGTCTTGTCCGCCGGCTCGATCAGGGTGACGCGAACGTCTGTGGATTGGGTCATGGGTGTCTGGCCCTTTGACGGCCCGCATGTTCGTGCGGGGCAGCCGGCAGTATAGCCCGCAGTTCCCGCATCACCGTGTGGCTGACACCGAACCGCCCATGATGCCATCTAAGACGAAGACAAAACCGCGGGGACGGAGGCATGATCCCCGGAACGATCTGCCGGCGACCCGTTGGTTCGGGTGCTGCCGGGCACGACGAGCTACCCGCGGTAGATTGCTGAGAACACCATGAAAAGGAATCTGGCCATCGGTGCCATTCTTGTCGTTACGTTGCTTGCCTTTACCGGCACCCTGCTCGCCCGCCGGACTTCACGCGTCGCGGACGCGCCCTCGGTCGAGCTGGGGCGTCACCTGGTCTCGTCGATCGGGTGCAACGACTGCCACACCCCGTTCAAGATGGGTCCGAACGGTCCCGAGCCCGACATGACGCGGATGCTGTCGGGTCACCCGCAAGACCTCGTGCTTCCCGACCCGCCGCAACTCGGCGCCGGTCCATGGACGTGGGTGGGTGCCGCCACGAACACGGCCTACGCTGGTCCGTGGGGTGTGACCTTCGCGCCGAACCTGACGCCGGACGTCAACACCGGTCTCGGTATCTGGACGGAGGAGATGTTCGTCCAGGCGATCCGCACGGGTCGGCACATGGGGCAGTCACGAACGATCCAGCCACCGATGCCGTGGCAGGCGTTCGCCAACATGACCGATCGCGAGCTGAAATCGATCTACGCCTATCTGAGAACGGTTCCCCCGATTGAGAATCTTGCCCCCGAGTACCGGCCTCCGATGGCCGCGGACGAAGATCCGATGTGGTCTTCGAACTGACGCCAATCCCAACGGCGGTACTCGGAACGGCGTCTCCCCCCTCTCGCCGCGGCGGTCGGCCGTTCCGACCGCCGCGGCCGTTGCGACCTCGGCTTCCCGCCGGCGCTCGCGCAGCGCCTCGTCGGGACTCACGACGCATCGGGCCGCCGGCTCGGGGCGGCCTCTCCCGCCGATCGGACGGTTCTGAGTCACTCCGAAACAAGGTCGCCGAAGGAAATCCCGGGCGGCGTGAAACCTCGGGGTCGTGGTTCTTCTCTAGTCGGGGAACGGCCTGAAAAGGAGAACAACCATGGCCCGCAAGAGTTTCAAAGACGTCACGTTCGAGAAGATCATTCGCAACGCATTCGAGGCCGGATTCCGGTCGTTGAGCGGGGACCCGGCCCGCCCCGAGACCCCCTCACGGAAGCGCGAACCGACCCCCGCGGAGACTCACCGGCAGACCGAGGACCTGGGCGACCTGGCGACGACCCTGCCCTGACCCGGACATCTACGGCGGGGCTACGGCGCTTCATGAATGATCCGGCCTGAAAGGGCGCAACCGGTGCGTTACAATCCGCCGCCACGGAGAGCGACGTGTGTCCGCAGTTCAAGACGACCCGGTGGAGCCTGGTGCTCGCGGCCGGTGGGGAGCCCGGCGAGCGTAGCCGGGAGGCGCTCGCCGAGCTGTTCGAGGGCTACTGGTACCCCGTCTACGGCTTCGTTCGCGGCCAGGGACTCGGCGAGGAAGACGCCCGCGACCTGGTGCAGTCGTACTTCACCATGCTCATGGACAAGCGGGGGCTCGACGGTCTGAACCCCGAGGCAGGCCGGTTCCGATCGTTCGTGCTGGTCTCCGTCCGGAACTTTCTGTGTAACGAATACGATCGGAGGACCGCCGAGAAGCGCGGCGCCGGCCGGGTCGTGGAATCGCTCGACACGCTGGTCGCGGAGCGGAGGCTGGCCGCCGAGCCCTCGCTTCCGGCCGATGCCGAGCGGCTGTTCGAGCGCCGGTGGGCCGAGACCGTCGTGCAGCGCGCCATGACACGTCTCGAGCGTGAGTTCCACGATGCGGGCCAGCAGGAACGTTTCCGGCTGGTCGGCGGCGTCTTGACCGGGGCGGGCGAGTCGTTGTCGTACGGCGAGATCGCCGAGCAGCTGGGGATGAGCGAGGCAGGGGTCAAGTCGCTCGTGCACCGGATGCGCAAGCGGTTCGGCGTGCTCTTGCGGGGCGAGGTGTTGCAGACCCTCGACCGGGCCGATGACGTCGAGGACGAGATCCGGTACCTGCTGCGCGTTCTTTCGGACGCGTGATCGATGGCTGGGTGATCGCGACATGAGCTCATCCGAACGGTGTCCCCGCTGTGGTGGAAGACTGTCGGCGTCGCCGGGCGGGGCGTCGTTCTGCCCCGCCTGCCTCCTCCGCCAGGGGCTGCCACCAGAGGTCGACGAGACGGTGGTTGCCGACCCGTCGTCGCTGCCACCGGAGGCAAAACCGCCGGACCAGATCGGTCCCTACCGCATCGTCCGGCGGCTCGGCGAGGGCGGCATGGGCGTCGTCTACCTCGCCAAACAGACCGGAGACCTGAGGCGGCTCGTGGCGATCAAGGTGATCAAGAGCGGGCTCGACTCGGCGCAGGTGCTCGCGCGGTTCCAGATGGAACGGCAATCGCTGGCGTTGATGGACCACCCGTGTATCGCCGGGGTCCTGGACGCCGGCACGAGCGAGGACGGCCAGCCCTATTTCGTCATGGAGTTCGTCGACGGGTTGCCGATCACGCGGTACTGCGACAAGCGACGTCTCAGCAACAAAGCGCGGATCGAGCTTTTCCGGCAGGTGTGCAAGGCGGTGCAGCACGCCCACCAGCGCGGCGTCATCCATCGTGACCTCAAGCCGTCGAACATTCTCGTCGAGGACGCCGACGACGGGCCACGGCCGCGGATCATCGACTTTGGCGTCGCCAAGGCGACCGAGAAGCGTTTTCTGGAGTGGAGCGTCTTCACCGAGGTCGGCAGCCTCATCGGGACACCGGAATACATGAGCCCCGAGCAGGCCGACGACGGTGAGTCGGCGGTGGACACGCGGTCGGATGTCTACTCGCTGGGCGTGCTGCTGTACGAGCTGCTCGTGGGGGTCACGCCGCTCGATTCGCGGGAGCTTCGGAGCATCGGTCTCAGCGCGCTGCTGAAGACCGTGCGCGAGGGATCGTTCCCGACGCCCTCCTCGCGGGTGCAGACCATCGGTGACGGCGGGCCGGAAACCGCCGCGAACCGCGGCACCGATCCCGGGTCGCTCGCTCGGCAGCTACGGGGCGAGCTCGACTGGATCGTGATGCGTGCGCTCGAGAAGGACAAGGAGCGCCGCTACGCGACGCCCGCGGAGCTGGGCGAGGACCTCCGGCGTTACCTGGACTACGAGCCGGTGCGCGCGGGTCCGCCCGGTCTGTGGTACCGCACCGTCAAGATGGCCCGGCGACACCGCGTCGCCTTCGGGGCCGCCGCGGTTCTGCTGGTCGCGCTCGTCGTGGCGGTGGCGGGTATCTCGGTGGGCTTCGTTCGCGCCCGGCGGGCCGAGCGCGAGGCGATCGCCCAGGCCGAGATCGCCAGCGCCACCAATCGGTTCCTGAACGAGGACCTGCTCTCGGCCGTGGCGCCGGAGTTGATGGGGCGCGACGTCCGCGTGGTCGACGTGCTCGAGCGTGCCGACGGGCTGATCGCCGAGCGTTTCCCCGACGCTCCGCTGACCCGGGCGGCGGTTCATCAGTCGGTGGGGTTCGCCTTCACCAAGCTCGGTGACCTCGAATCCGGCGAGCGCCACTACGCGAAGCTCGTCGAGCTCCGCCGCGAGGTTCTCGGCGACGACGATGCCGAGACCGCCGAGGCGGTCTGCGGGCTGGGCTGGATCCGCGCGAGGCGGGATGAGATCGAGCCGGGACTCGAGCTGATCCGGGAGGGGCTCGAGAGCTTCCAAGATGCCGGCGCGTTGGACACCGAGAGTGGGATCGAATGCCAGCGGATTCTGGGTCAGGTCCTGATGCTGATCGACGAGCACGAAGAGGCGGAGTCGACCTATCTGGACGCGCTGGAACGGTCCCGCCGGGCCCTCGGGGAACGCCATTCACAAACGATCAACTGTCTGAACGGTCTCTCCCTGGTCTACGGATCCATGGGTGACAGCGAGCGCTCGGTGGCGACGATTCGCGAGGCGATCGAGCTGCAGACCGAGGTTCATGGGCCGAATCACGCCGATACCCTGGTGATGGAGTCAAACCTCGCCGGCTCGCTGTACCGCACGGGTCGGCCGGAGGAAGCGGCGGAGCTCTTTCGATCATTGCTACCGCGATATCGAGAGGTGTACGGCTCCGATCATCCGGGGACCATGACGGTTGCGAACAACCTCGCGGTGACGCTATCGCAGATCGGCGAGAACGAGGAGTCGGTCGTTCTGCTCGGTGAGGTACTCGAGTGGCGCGCCGCGCACTTCGGCGAACGTCACCGCAACACGCTCTCCACGCGCTACAGTCTCGGCCGCGCCTACTACAGGCTCCACGATTACTCCGCCGCCGTGGACCACCTACGGGAGGCCTACGAAGCGAGGCGCGAGGTGCTCGGTGCGGACGGCCGCCGCACCCTGTACGCGCAGAGCATGCTGGCCGCGGCCCTGAACCGACAGGGGGAGACTCGCGAGGCACTGCGACTGCATCGCGACGCCCTCGACCGGCGCGCCGTGATCGAGGAAAGCGAGCCCGAGATCCTCGCCGCGTTCCTCTCGCGGTACGGCGAGGCGCTGGCGGCCGCCGGCCGCCGAGACGACGCCATCGCCGCCCACCACGAGGCCGACCGTCTCTACGCCCTCAACCCCGACAAACGCCAGGCCGAACGAAAGCAGAACGCCGAGTACCTCGATCGCCTACTCGGCGAGCGGTGACCATGAGCGTGGTGCGTGTAGAGTGACCATGTTGCCATGCAAGAGCCCGCCAACCATCGAGGGATCCCTGCCGATTTCGATCGGACCGGGCCTCGCGCGCCTGCCCGCTGGAAGTTGATCCGCGAGGCCCGGATTGTCGTGGAGCGATTCGCACTCATGGCGAAGCTCCCGGGGCTGCGTGCGTCCGCCCCGCGCGGCGCCGGCGAGCCGGTCATGGTGGTCCCTGGGGTCTCCGCGGATGACGGCTGGACAGCTCCGCTGCGAGACTTCCTGAGATTCATCGGATACGACGCCTCTGGTTGGGGGCTCGGCCGCAACGGCGGCAACGCGCCCAAGTTGGTCCCGAGGTTGACCGAGGAGGTGGAGCGGTTGTCGTCGGCAAAGTGCGCTCCGGTCCGCCTGATCGGTTGGAGTCTCGGCGGCTATCTCGCGCGTGAGGTCGCTCGCGATCGCCCAGAGCTCGTCGATCGGGTGATTTCCCTCGGCGCTCCCATCGTCGGCGGTCCGAGCTACACCGCAACGGCCTCGATCTACGTCCGGAGGGGCTACGATCTCGACGACATCAGCGCACAGGTGCTCCAACGCGAACAAACGCCGATTCGCATCCCCGTCTTTGCCGTCTTCAGCCGCACCGACGCCGTCGTCGACTGGCGTGCGTGTATCGACGTCTTCGACAATCCGCTCGTCGAACACCATGAGGTCGTCGCCAGCCATCTCGGCATGGTCTACTCGCCGCGTGTGTTCGATCTTGTCGCCCGGCTTCTCGCCAAACCGGTCGCCAGCGAGTGAACCCGAAGCAAGAGGTGGGACAGATCCTCTCTTTCTAGAGCCAGGTGAAGTCGGTGTTGCCGCCGCTGATGATCACGCCGACGCGTCGCCCCTCGATCTCTTCCCCCAGCGCGCGAAGCGCGGCGAGGCCGACGGCTCCCGAGGGCTCGACCACGAGCTTCATCCGCTGGAGGTGGAACAGCGCCGCCTCGCGGATCGCGTCCTCGGTGACCGTGACGATCCGGACTCCTCCGTCGCTCAGGATCTGAAAGTTGATCTGGCCGAGACCCGTCAGGAGACCGTCGGCGATCGTCTTCGGGTCGGTCACACCGGGCTGCCGCACCCCCGTCTCGAGCGAGCGGTACGCGTCGTCCACGGCCTGGGGCTCGGCGCCGATCACAACCGCGCCGGGGCGTAGCGTCCGGACCGCGATCACGGTGCCCGCCAGCAATCCACCTCCCCCGACCGGCGCCACCATGATGTCGAGGTCCGGTCGCTCGTCGAGGAGCTCGAGCGCGGCGGTCCCCTGACCGGCGATCACCTCGGGATTCTCGAACGGGTGGATGAAGGTCGCACCCGTCTCTTCCAGAACACGATCGCACGTCGTTACCCGCTCGCCCTGCCGGCACAGCACGATCTCGGCGCCGTAACCGCGAACGGCCTCGAGCTTGATCGGATTCGAGGTCTCCGGCATCACGACGGTGCACGGGACACGCCGGATCGACGCGGCGTACGCGAGCGCCGCCGCGTGATTCCCCGATGAGTGCGTGGCGACACCCTTCGACGCCGCGGCTTGATCGAGACAGAGCACCGCGTTGACGGCTCCGCGCGCCTTGAACGCGCCGATCTTCTGGAAGTTCTCGCACTTGAACACGACCTCGGCGTCGAGCTCGAGGTCGAGAGTGCGCGACGTGAACAGCGGAGTCCGGTTGATGTGGGGAGCGATGCGCGCCCCGGCCGCGCGAATCTCACCGAGCCCGGGAACGCGCTGTTGCGTTTGCTGCGTGGTCATCGTCAGCGTCCTAGCGCCGAGCCTCCGTCCAGGTCTGGCACCACCCGAGAGGATTGATCGAGCCCCTCACGTTCTTGCACGTCCCACAGGTTCGGGGCTGCTCGGGCTTGATAAAGTTCGCGCAGTTGAAACAGAACTGGTCCTCGTGGACCGAGCGATCGACGTATTCATTTTTCGTTCGCGTCTCGATCTCCGCCGGCCACAACCCGATCGTGCCACTGCAGTCGAGAGACGGGTCGTAGCTCTTGGCTCGCTCCGCGATCCGCGCCTTGTCGGCGCCACCGGAGCATCCAACGATCGCCTTCACGGAGCCGAGCACCACCGCGCCCTGAAACAGACTCTTGAGAAACCCTCGTCTTGATGCGTCGTGTGTCATTGTTTGTGATCGGTCTCGAGCCGTCGTGAGCATACCGCACGCCGGCCGATCGGGGCTATACTCTTGCGGGTCGACGAGACAGCGCGAGGAGGAACGTCGTGGCGGATCTCAAGGAAAAGAAGATCGGGGACCTCACCGTTCGGATCGATCGGGAGAAGTGCATCGCATCGGCGAACTGCGTCCAGGTGGGCGCGGAGGTATTCGAGCTGGACAGCGAGGGGATCGTCACCTTTCGTGACGAGGAAGAGTCCATCCCCGAGGACGAGCTCATCGAAGCCTGCAAGGTGTGTCCCGTCGAGGCATTGATCGCCATCGACAAGGACGGCAAACAGCAAGTTCCCTAGGCGATTACGAGGGCGCCCGATTCGCCCTCGACGACCTCTCCGATCCGGGCGACCGGCTCTCCCGAGCTCTCGAAAACGGCGAGCACCGCCCCGGCGTGCTCGCGTTCCACGGCTGCCAGAAGACCCCCGGAGGTCTGCGGATCGAACAGGACCTCGTCCTGCCACTTCTCGAGCTGCCGCTCGAAGGTGATCCACCCCCCGTAGAAATCGCGGTTGCGGTCGGCCCCTCCGGTGATCTGCCCCTTGCGCGCGTAGTGCTCGACACCGGGAAGGAGCGGGACCGCATCCCAATCGACTCGGATCGTCACTCCCGAACCGTGGGCGATCTCGTGGGCATGCCCGGCGAGCGCGAAGCCGGTGACGTCGGTCAACGCATGAACGGCGCCGTCGACCGCCGTCAGGCACTCGAGCGCCTTGGCGCTCAGACGCGACATGGTCTTGACCGCGATTTCGAGGTGCTCGTCTTCGCACTTACGGTTCTTGTGCGCCGTGGTCAGGATTCCCGTCCCGAGCGCCTTGGTCAGCAGGATCACGTCACCGGGCTCGGCCCCGCTGTTGGTCAGCATCCTGTCGGGACGGACCTTGCCCACCACGGCGAGACCGTACTTCGGTTCCTGGTCGGTCGTGGTGTGCCCGCCGCCGACGACCGCGCCGGCCTCCTTGACCTTCTCTCCCCCGCCCCGAAGGATCTCCGAGAGGATTGCGGGGTCCATCTTCTCGGGAAAGCCGACGAGGTTGATCCCGAACAGCGGCCGCGCCCCCATGGCGTAGAGGTCCGAAAGCGAGTTTGCCGCCGCGATCGCGCCGAAACCGTACGGGTCGTCCACCACCGGTGGGAAGAAGTCGGCCGTCAACACGAGCGCGGTTTCGTCGTCCAGACGCCACACCAGTGCGTCGTCGGGAGAACCGAGCCCCCGCAGCAGCTCCGGGTAGTCCCCGGCGTCGAACATGTCGGCGAGCGGGCGCAGTACCTGCGCCAGGGGCTCAGGCCCCATCTTGCTCGCTCAACCGGCGCAGGCTGCGTACTTCGTCAGCCGTACCGGCTTGCCGCTGAACAATGCGACTCCCTCCCTAGTTGCCCACGATCACCCGACCCTCGTGCATCACGAAGACGGGGTCCGTGACAACGCTCATGTCGTCGAGCGGATTCCCATTGACCGCGACGAGATCCGCCACCTTCCCGAGCTGGACGGTTCCGACCTCGTCGAGCAAGCCCAGGAGATCGGCGGCGCCGTAGGTCCCCGCGACGATCGCGTCCATCGGGTCCATCCCGTTCTCGACCATCAGCACGAACTCGCGCCCCTGGGTGCCGTGGGGAAAGACCCCCGCGTCCGAACCGAGCGCGATCTTGACGCCCTCGCTTGCGGCCATGCGAAACGACGCGCGCGCCTTGGGCGCGATGAACAGCGCCTTCTCGGCGCGGAGCCCTACGATCGTCCCGTCGGTCGCCTGGGCCTCGACCGCCTCCTGGGCCATCAGTGTCGGAACGAGATAGGCGCCGGTTTCCTGAAACAACGCGATGGCCTCTTCGTCAAGCCGCGAGCCGTGCTCGATCGAGTCCACTCCCGCTCGTAACGCGGCCTTGATCCCCGCGTTGCCGTGGGCATGGGCCGCGACCCGGCGTTCGGTCAAATGCGCCTCCTCGACCAGGAAGGTCATCTCTTCCCGGGTGTACTGCTGCACCCCGACGGCATCACCCTCGGAGAGCACCCCGCCCGTGGCGCAGAACTTGATGACGTCCGCGCCGCGCTTGACCTGGGTGCGGATCGCTTTCGCGATCTCGGCGGTGCCGTCAGCGATGCCGTCCTCGGGCCCCCGGTCGGCGATCCCCGGCAGAAAGCCGTTGTCATCGCAGTGCCCGCCGGTGATCCCCAGCGCGTGCGCGGCGGCGACGATTCGCGGTCCCTCGACGACGCCCTCGTCGATCATGTTTCTTAGCGCGATGTCGGAGTAATCGTGGGCGCCGATGTTGCGAACCGTCGTGAACCCCGCCTCGACCGTGAGACGGGCGTTACGAACACCACGGATGGCATCCTCTTGCGGAAGATCGCGGACGCGGGAGTTCTCCCAGTCGCGCCCCTCGCCGATGTAGCGCCCGACGAGGTGGACGTGCGCATCGACGAAGCCCGGCAGCACGGTCAGCCCGGAGAGATCGATCACGCGGGCGCCCCCGGGGATCGTCACGTCACCGCCGATCGCCGTGATGCGCTCGCCCTCGACGAGGATCACGACGTTCTTGACCGGACGCCCCCCGGTGCCGTCGATCAGCGTGCCGGCCTGGACGGCGATGACGTCTCCGCCGCCCTGGGCAAACGTCGTCGTCGCGCCGACCAGCGCAAGCAGTAGGAGCGCCGGCGCGAGGGTGGCATGTCTCATCTGTTCTCCTCGCCGCAGGTTCGTCGGCAGAGCCGAATGATACACGCTCAAGACGACGGCCACGGCTCGGCGACCGAAACGTACGGGATCGCCTTCCAGGACGGATCGTCCTTGATTTGATCGTGGTCGCTCTTGTTGGAGATCGCGCGTCCGACTCTTCGCAGGAAGGCCGCTTCGTCGGCGTCCAGCCGCTCGTCCAACCAGGCGAACAGCGCCTCGGCCCTCCAGGGCGAGTGCAGGACGCCCGCCTCGAGCAGGAACTTGAGCTGCCCGAGAAAGAGCTCGGCGGGGGCCGATCGAGAGCGTTCGAGGGCGATCCTGACGAACAACAATCGTCCGGAGAGGTGGTCGTGTCCGCCTTCGCCCGCCATGCTCCACCAGCGCTCGAGCTGCTCCAGGGTCTCGGCAGGTCGATCGGTGGTGAGCAGAAGAGCGGCGTAGTTGGCTCCGACGCTCGTAGCATCGGCACCGCGCTCGAGCGCCTCGAGGTACCGCGCCTCGGCGGCGGCCACATCGCCCCGCACGTGGTGCAGAAAGAAGCCGTAGTTCCCCAGCATGGTCGCGTCGGCCGGGTCGATCTCGAGCGACCGCCGATAGAACTCTTCCGCCTCATCGTGTCGATCGAGCGAGCTGGTCAACAGCAGCGCGAGGTTGCCCGGAAAGGACCCCTGCGACGGATCGAGCTCGATCGCCAGGTGGTAATACGGCTCCGCCTTCTCGTATTCCCCGTGCTGGTTCTTGAGCGTCATGGCCCACTGATTCAACGACAGCGCGACGCGCTGTTTGTAGACGAGTGCCTCCGTTTCTCCTCCCAGCTTTCCGACGACCTCCACCGATCGCTTGAACTCGGCCCTTGCCTCGTCGTGGCGACCGAGCTCGTACAGCGTCGTGCACAGGAGCTCGAAATCGCTGACCACTCTCCGGAGGGCGGGGGCCGGGTCGGGCTCGTCCAGGAGGGCACGACACTGCTCGACCGCCTCGGCACGACGCCCCAGAGCACGCAGACAGCGCGAGTAGCGGCGGAGCGCACGCCGCCGAAGCTCCGACGGAGAATCCGATGTGCCGTCGAGCGTCTTGACGAGGGGCTCGTAAACGACCGCGGCCGCGTTGTGATAGCCGTAGTCCTGCAGGAATGCCGCGAGCTGGAACGCGGCGTCGGCGGTCGCTCGGGGCGACGCGGCCTGCGCCAGATCTCTTGCGCCGGGGTCGTCTCCCTCGATCCGGTGCTCGATCTCGTGCACGGCTCCGGCGAGAGTCTTATCCGTCTCGATCACACCTCGGGCGGCAGAGACAAAGGCCGACGCACAACGCCGGCGTCTTTTGGTGCGCTCGAGAATCTGTCGCGCTTGCTCTGCCTGAGCCGAACCGCTGCCAAAAGACGCGATTTCGTTGTCGAGAACCGTCTGGTAGAGGGCGATCGCGTTGGCGAAGTCGGCGCGACGTTCGTAGTGCAGCGCGAGCGTCCGGCGGCACGTCTGATTGTCCGGATGGTGGGCGACGAAGGTCGACTCGAGCACGCGACGGGCGCGTTCGAGCTCGTCGATGTCCTCGCCGCCGGAGGACCCGGGGTGGAGCATCGCGAGATTGTGAAGACACTGCGCGACGCCGGGGTCGTTCGGTCCGTAGGTGCTCTCGAAGATGCCGAGCGCGCGGCGATAGTACGGCGCGACATCGCTCGAAGGAACCATGTCGCGAAGGATGACCCCCATGTCGTTGATGCAGTCCGCAAGATGGCGCGGGTTGGCAGATGGGGCGTTCTCGAGGATGTTCAGCGCGCGATGGTTGTAGGACAGCGCCTCGTTGTGTCTCTTCTCTTTCCAGAGCAGGGTCGTCAACGAGTAGAACACCCTCGCCGCCTCGACGCTGTCGGGCCCCAGCTCTTCCTCGAGGATCTCGAGGGCCTGCGTGTACAACGGGTGGGCTTCTTCGAACAGCGCCTGATCGCGGTAGGCGTCCGCGAGATGCTGCAGGCTCTCGGCCAGATCCAGGCGATCGGCTCCGGTGGTCGTCGACCGCAGCTCGACCGCGCGCTTGATGAGCGACATCGCTTCCCGCGGCAGCCCCATCTCCAGAAGAAACGCCCCGATCCGGCTTGCCAGCCGAGCGTGGTCGTGCTCCGGAGCCCCGGACCCGGCAAAACGATCGAGCGTCTCGAGGTACGATGCCGCGGGGTCGAACTTGTCCGAGACGGCACGCCAGTAACGCATGGCGTCGAACCGTCTCTCGCCCGCCCAGTCCCTGTCGAAGAGCTCGAGATCGCACAGCAAATCGCGGACCCGCTCGTGCCGGTGCGCCATCAGGAGATGCTCGGGAAGGAACCGCCGGCAATAGGAAGACGAGCTCAGTGTCTTGCTCTCGTAGAGACCCCAGCCGTGATCCGCCAGGCACTCGTGACCCTCGTCGACGTCGACCGAAAAACGCCCGGCGGCCGCACGACGGGTGCGCGGATCGATCTCGCCCAGCCATTCGCTCAGCGTCTTGTGCGCGGGCATGATCACGGGGACGCTCGACTCCCCGCTCCCACTCATCCCGATCTCGAACAGCGAGCCCAGAGCGCGTAGACGCCGATCGAGGTCTCGTCGCTTGAGCTCCAGCGCGTCCTGGATGAGCGGCACCGGAAGCGGCGCCCGTTGCGCGATGATCAGGTTCAGCACGGGGACGAGGTCACGCTCGTAGGCGTCGGCATCCGTGAACCGCCGCTGGAACTCGTCGCGATACCAGCTCCGCATGCCCTTCGGAAGCTCGGTGAGGCGATCGACCGACAAGAGGCCGTCACGAAGCGACTGGATGACACGGGAAGCGTAGAGAAAGATCCCCTCGCTTCGATCCACGACGGCGTCGATCACGGCGTCGCCGACGCGATGGCCCAGCTCCTCGAGCTCTCGACCGACGTAGGCCCGAAGATCCGCGCGGTTCGAGGCGCCGTCGGCTTCGATCTCGAACGTCTCGACGTAGGGCTCGCGATCGCGGATCGCCTCCTCGAGCTCGGGATCAGGCCGGCTGGTCACGACGAGGCGTAGCCACGGAGGCAACTGTCTTGCCCGGTTGGCGATCAGCTGGGCAAAGTCGTCCCCGGAACGCCGGCTGGCCTCGTCGATGGCGTCGATGACCACGAGATGGGTCCGGCCCGGGTCCGGGAACTCGCCCACGGTCAGCGGGGCGAGGATCAGGTCGTCAAAGAGTGTCGGCGCGGCCTTCTGGACGTCCTCCGCCGTGACCTTGTTGACGAGTCGTGTGTGATACTCAGGCAGCTTCGTCGCCAGTTGGTACGCGATCGAGAGAACGGCGCGACGCGGATCGCTCTTGTCCTCGTGGTCGTGAACGCAGACGTGCCATGCGCTGGCGAGCTTGTGACACAGGTACGCCGCGAACGCCGTCTTGCCGAGACCGGGCTTCCCCAGCATCCACAGCACGCGCGCGGGGTCGTCGGATGAGAGCCAGCGATCGACCTTGTCCACGAGCCACTCGCGACCGCAGAAGCGGCCGATGTGCTTGGAGAACTCGACGCTGTAGTCCAGCGGCCGAAGCAGATCGATCAGACGCGACTGACCTCCCTCGAAGTCGAGCTCATCGCGTTCGATCGCCGCCAGAAGACGGTCGAAAAGTGCGCGATAGCGCGGCAGGTCGCCGCTCGTGCTCGGGGGGCAGCCGGTCATGTCGAGCCACTGGATGCGGCAGATCGAGGTCGGCGGCCCACCCGGCACGTCCTTGATCATCACGGGGATGATGGGTTTGTGGAGCTGCTGCGCCTTCGCGATCTCGTTGAGGCAGAAGCCGTCCGAAGACGTCGGATCGCCCGGGATACGCTGGCGGACGGCGTGAGGAGTCATCAAGAGGACCACCTTGTCGCAGCCCTTGAGACCGGCCTCGATGCCGGCCTCCCAGTCCACTCCCGTCTCGAGACGCTGCGTGTCGAACCAGACGTCGTGACCCCGCCCGGCGAGCGCGTCGCGAACGGCCTCGGCCTCGGCGGCGTCCTGCCGCCCGTAGCTGAGAAACAGTTTCAGGGGTTGGAAGTCTTGCACTTTCTCCGGCCTAGGATTCCTGCAGCCGCTGCACGAATCGCTGGGCCGCGGCTTGAAGCGTCTGAAGACTCCGCTTGAAGACGTTGATGATGCTGGCGGGTGAATCGGCGAGAAGCTCGACGGTGCCGTGAACGACGCCGTCGTCCAACACGAAGATCTTCGCGACCTTGGTCGTCGCCGTCGCGTGGTTGGCGGCGTCGATGGCCTCCCGGCGGCTCGCTTCGTCGCTCGCCGTGGTGATGTTGGGAAGGACGAGCCGGAAGTACTGCGGGTCGTCCCGATCGGCCATGATGAGATAGGTCCATCCCTCGTACTTGAACAGGACGTTGCCGTTGTCCTCCGTCTTCGGGGCATAGCCCTCCTCGCGAAGGTACTCGACGTAGGGATCGGTTGGTTGACCGCTCATGGCCCCCCTCTGCTGAACGCTCGCCAGAGTCTTTGGTAGAACGACAGTATAACCCCAGGCTTTCGACCTGCTGATACACTCGGATTCGGTCAGGAGGCCCCGCCGTGGGAGACGAGTTCGACTACCCCGTACCGATTGTTCGAATAATCATCCCCGACGACCAGGGGCGCGTGCTCATCCTGCGTCGCCATGCCAAGAGCGAGTACGGCGAGGGGTCGTGGTGTCTCCCTGGCGGGAAGGTCGACTACGGCGACACCGTCGAGGACACGGTCAAGAAAGAGCTACGCGAGGAGACGACACTCGAGTGCACGGCGATGGAGTTTATCTTTTATCAAAACAGCCTCCCCCTGAAGCCCGGCAGGATGCACGGAATCAACTTCTACTTCAAGTGCACCGTTTCCGGAGAGATCGAGCTCAACGACGAGTCGTCGGAGTACGCCTGGGTCGGCCCCGACGGTCTCGAAGCCTACGACATCGCCTTTCGAAACGACGAGGCGCTACGACTCTATTTTGAAAACACCTAGACCCGCCTTGCGCAACGTCCGCGGGTAGTTCCTGACGGCCTCGCGGTCGTAGTCCCTGATGCCGTCCGGCACCTGGTCCCAGGCGACGAGATAGGGGCTGATCCTCTTCTTCTCGTCCTTTTCCTCGCCCCACGTCCATCCCATTGCGAGACGCTCGACGACCCAGCGGCCGTGCTCGAGCTCGGCCATCGTCTCGATCTGCTCGGGCGTGAAATCGGGATCCTCGGCGTCGGCGTCGAGGGCGCCGACGCGGTAGCCGACCCTCCGCAGGATCTGCTCGGCGTAGATGACCTGCTGGCGATTCGACTCCTGGAAGTCGCGGGGCGTGTGCTCCCATGACCGCATCGCCGCGTCGGCCTGCTTGCGGCTTTTTTCCTTGGTATGGATCTCGTGGACGACTCGAGCCGCGCTATCAACCTGATTTTCGGTCATCGTCGTCCGCGGCGGATTCACGAACGCACGCAGGGTCATCACGTCCTCCGGGAGCACCAGGAGCTGTCCCGGGGGCCACCACGAGGCGTCCGCGGCGAGCTCGGCCGCAGCGCCGCCGCTCGTCGAGAGCAGACCGACCGTGGCCCCCATCATCAGAGCGAGATGGTACTCGAACGACGCTGTCTTTCCGCCGCCGATTCCGAGCACCCGCACGTCGTTCGGACGCACCCCGCAGGCCAGCAGATCGCACCATACCTGTAACGCCTCGCCGTCTTTGATGACGGTTCCACCGAATCCTTCAAAGGCCGTGTCGAGCGACGCGCGGTAACTCGCGATCCGCTCCTGCACTGCGGGGTCGTTGCCGCCCGCCATGATGATCACGGGTGGGGCCAGATCTTGCGGTTCCGCGGATCGGAGCTTGACGATTCGTTCTTCCGACGATGCGTCGCGCGCGGCTGTCTCGGCTGTTTCGGCCACCGCATGTGCCCGCTCCGCGCTCGCCTCGGCCTCACGGACTTCATCTTCGGCTTTCACGATCTGCTCGTCGGAGACCACACCCTCGGCGCGCATCTGGTCGAGGGTCTCTCGCGCGTGGCCTGCAAAGCTCACCCGCTCCCCTGCTTCCAGGCTCGCGGCCCTGGCACGGTGCCAGAGCTTCCCGGCCCTGCCCAGCAGCAGAAACCGGCCGGTCTTTTCGAATTCCGCCGGCGGTTCGGCGAGAGACTGCTCCAAAAGGCCGATGCTGACACGCTCCCGATCGATCTCCTCGACCCCGACGCTCATGATGACGGCGCGCGAATACGCCTCCGCGGCTTCGTGAAAGCGCTGGCGAAGAAGATGGGCCTTTCCGGTGGTGTAGTAGGCGCGGGGCAGCTCGACCTCGAGCATGGCGTGCGTCGTGCACCTTTCAATGGCGGCCTCGACCTGCGGCTCGACGAGCCGAATGCCGTCCAGACTCCCCACGGCGTGAACCTCTTGCTCGACCGCCGCGACCAGGTGGTAGGGGTTGTCCGGATCGCACAGGCTCGCCTTGCGGTAAAGCTCGCGGACCCGTTCTCCCTCGCCGTCCTCCCCGACGTACGAACGCGCGAGAAGCGCGAGCGCTTCCGCTCGTAGCTCGTCGAGAGACGACTCGCCGTCACCGTTCGTCTCGGGCTTCGCGACCTTCTCGAGATAGGCACGCCCCTTCGGTTCTCGACG
>JBFJTV010000011.1:0-16317 GCA_041625075.1 Candidatus Polarisedimenticolaceae bacterium
CCACGATCTGCTACGCCCACATGCAGGCGACAGGTATGGTCAACGACCACACGACGGATTGCTTTCGCTACCGCGAGTGCAACCGTCTCGTGTGAAGACGATCACGGCTTGAGTCTCGCGCGAAGCTCCCGTGCCCGGGTCTCGAGTTCGGCGGCTTCCGTTTTACGCCCCGCATCACGAAGCATCCCGGCGTAGTAATCGAGAATGACGACAGAGTTGAAGCTCTCTTCTCGCGTCGTCTCGGCCGCCCGCTTGAACTCGCCTTCTGCCTCTTCGTACCGACCGAGACCCGAGTAGACCCGTGCCAACCCGAGGTGGCACCAGCTTGCCGATTCGCTGCCCGGACCGAGGGCCCTGTCGTAGATAGCCAGAGCCTCCCGGAAAAGGGGCTCCGCGCCGGTGTAGTCTCCCTCCGCGATGTGGATCATTCCCAACCCGTGAAGACTCCACGCGATGTCGGTGTGACCGGGGTCGAGAGTCCGTTTTCGAATCGCGAGCGAGCGCTCGGTCAGCCTCCGAGCCTCCGCGACGTTTCCCGACCGACGCTCCACGCGGGCGAGATTGTTCAGATAACGCGCAACCTCGGGGTGCTCGGGTCCGGTGGCGGCTTCGTGGATCTCGATGGCTCGCTCGTAGAGCGGACGGGCTCGCTCGGGTTCCTCGATCTCCGCGTACAGCTCCGCGAGGTTGTTGAGCGCCGCCGCCAGGTCAGGGTGGTTTGGGCCAAGAGTCTTTTCCTGGATGGCGATCGTTCGCTCCAGGAGCGGTCGCGCGGCGGTGTAATCACCCATCTCCTTCGCGATGATCGAGAGGTTGTTTAGCGTCATCGCCACGTGGGGGTGTTCGGCTCCCAAGGCGCGCTCCTGAATCGCGAGCGCACTCTCCCACAGCTCTCTGGCGGTGTCGTAGTCATCCATGCGGTAGTACAACGCGCCGAGCGTATTGAGGCTTTCCGCGACCTTGGGGTGACTCGAGCCCAGGGCCTTCTTGCGCATCTCCAGCGATCGCTCCAGGGGCTCGCGCGCGGCCTCGAAGTCGCCCGCCGCCCATTCGGCGCTCCCGAGATCGTGAAGGCTCTGGGCCAGGTCCTCGTGGCCCGGCTCGAGGACGCGTTCGCGGATTTCGGCGGCCCGCCGATGGAGACGCAGTGCCTCCGGGTAATCCCCCCTCGACCAGGCCAGACGCGCCAGTTCGTTCAGGCTGTCCGCGATCTCGGGATCGTCATCGTCGAGCTCGCGACGACGAATGTCGAGCGCGCGTTCGAGAAGCGGTGCCGCCTCGTCGAACAGACCGAGGTTCACGTAGACCTGCCCGACCTCGTAGAGAAGCCTTGCCTGGACCACCGGCTGGCCGCTCAGCTCCCGATCGATTCTCTCGACGCCCTGGTCCAGGATCTCGCGCGCGGTCACGCTGTTCGCGCGCAGGACGTCGGGGTCCGACAGCCGGAACAGCTCCGCGAGAAAGTCCGAAACCTGTTTTGCCGTCTCCGCTTGCTCGCGCGCGCTCTGCTCGGCCCGCACCGCTCGAATGAACCCGACGGTCGTCCCGACCACAGCGACGATCAGCGCGGCGAGAACCACGACGCTCGCCACGACACCGGTCCGGTGTCTCCGAACGAACTTGCGGGCGCGATAGAGCTTGCTCGGCGGGCTCGCGAGCACCGGCTGGTGCTCGAGATGGCGCTCGACATCGAGAGCCAGTTCCGTGGCCGACGCGTAACGCCGGGTGCGGTCCTTTTCGAGCGCCCTCATGACGATCCAGTCGAGATCGCCCCGAAGCTGTCGACCGAGCGTCGAGGGGTCCGTTCCCCGGATCCTCGCCGTGTGCGTCGAGGTGTCCCCCAGACTCGTCAGCCGCGTGCTCGGCCGCGGCGGCTCGTCCTCCCGGATCTTCCGCCGGATCTCGTCGAAACCCGCCTCCCGCAGGGTCTCGGAATCGAACGGCAGCACGCCAACAAGCAGGTAGTACAACAGAACGCCGAGAGAGTAGACATCGGTTCGCGTGTCGATGTCGAGACCGGTCAGCTCGACTTGCTCGGGGCTCATGAACTCGAAAGTGCCGACCACCTGTCCGACCACCGTGAACACGGACTTGTCGCTCAGAGGCTCCTGGGTCGCCTTGGCGACGCCGAAGTCGATGATCTTGGGGACGGCTTTGTCCCCCTGGACTGTCACGAGCACGTTGGACGGCTTGATGTCGCGGTGGATGATCCCCTTCTGATGCGCGTGCTGGACCCCGTCGCAGACCTGCATGAACAATCGCAGTCGGGCCTCGGTATCGAGGTGATGCTGGTCGCAGTAGGTCGTGATGGGGACGCCTTTGACATACTCCATCGCGAAGAACGGCCGGCCCCGGTCGGTCGCGCCGGCGTCGTAGACACGGGCGATGCTGGGGTGATCCATCATTGCGAGCGCCTGCCGCTCGCCCTCGAAGCGGGCGATGACCTGCTTGGTGTCCATCCCGGCCTTGATCAGCTTCAGGGCGACCGTACGTCGGACGGGCTCTTCCTGGAGGGCCTCGTAGACCTCGCCCATCCCGCCCTCGCCGAGCTTCTGGACAATCCTGTAGGGACCGATGCGATCGAGTGATCCGGATCCGGACTGCGAGGTGACCGTGGGCCGGTCATCACCCATGGGCAGGCCTCCGTTCGGGGACGGGGGTTTACCGAGACTCTAACCCAACCCCAAACGAGGACCAAGATTCATGATTCAGTACCGGCCCCGTGCATGATTCAGGGTCAGACCCCGAATCGGGTGCTGAATTGGCGGGGGGAGGCGGGGTCAGACAATCCCGACGACGTAGGCGACCCAGGCTTCCTGGTTCTCGAACCTGACACGGCGGCGGAAGACTCCGTCGCTATCGTCCTCGTCGTCGTCCCAGCCCTCGACGTAGACCTCGGTCGAGGCGAACCCCGCCTCGAGCATGACCTCCTGGAGCTCGGGGAGCGTCCACAGCCGCCAGTCGTACTTGAACGCTCGCCGGATCTTGACTCCGCCGCCGAGCTTGAAGTGGATGTAGCACAGGAGATCGTGGTTGACCGGGTTGAACTCCGCCTGCTCCCAGATGTAGGTGAACGCGGGGATCTTCTCGCCCGTGAAGATCTTCGTCGGCGAGATCTTGCGCTTGTCCTCGATCTCGCCCATCGTCTCCGGACCGCCGAGCGTATCGAGAAAGAAGATGCCGTCGGGGCGAAGCGACCGGCGCACCGTCCTGAAGTACCGCCGGAGCAGCTCGCGCTCCTTGAAGATCGAGAATGAGAAGTTCAACGCGGCGACCACGTCGACCTTGGGCTCTGTGACCGCGAGCACGTCGGATTCGATCAGGTGGACGCGGCTCGCCTTGTCGCCCAGGACCGAGAGACGGTGCTTGCGGCCCCAATCGAGCGTGGAGCGGTGGTTGTCGATGCCCCAGGCGTGGTTTTCCTTGCGGCGGCGCACGAACTCGCAGCTCAGAACGGCGGTGCCGCAGAAGTCCTCGCGGAAGGTCGTGAAACGCTCGCCGCGTTTCCGGCGGTAGACCCGCTCGAAGAAGTCGATGTCGGCATCGACACTCTGCACCGACGCCTCGTACAGGTCGTGCCGGTGCGGTATCTTTCGGGTCTTACTCTTCTTGCCCATCTTCTCCCCACTGGCCCGGGTCAACCCCCCGGCTCCCCGTCGAAAACGAGCGCTCGTTGTATCACTTCGGCGAACGGGTGGCCGTATAGTGGTTGACCCGGGCTCCGCTCGGGAGGCCGCCCGGTGAGTCGAACGTCCTCTAAACACTGAAAACAGTATGCTTAGGAAGGAGGGGCTCCACAGGATGAAACGATTGAAGTGCCTGACCCCGGGCTGGGCAACTTTTGAGTGGTTGGGCCGTTTCTAGGGTGTGCGATGGAGAGAGGAGATTACGAGCGGGTCGTTCGCGAGCACAAGGACCGGGTTCATTCGTACGCGGTCTGGATGCTCAAGGACGCGGAGGACGCCAGGGATGTCGCGCAGGACGCACTCATCCGACTCTGGACGAACCGTGACGCGGTGCGGTCGGATTCGGTCAAGTCCTGGCTCCTCACGACCGTTCACAACCTCTCGATCGACCGCATGCGCCGTCGGAAAACACGAGCGGAGGCCGACGTGGCAGATCTGACGACGATCGTTGACGATACGCGCCCGGGACCCGAGCAGGCGGCGCGGGGCGGCGAGGTCGGGCGGATCATCGGCAAGGCGTTGACCACGCTGTCGAACCGCGATCGATCGATGGTGCTGATGAGAGAGGTTCACGGACTCAGCTACAACGAGATCGCCGAGAACGTCGAGCTGCCGCTTGGAACCGTCAAAGCGGCGCTGCATCGTGCGCGCGAACGGCTGCGTCGTGAGCTGGTCGGAGCGGGAGTCAGACCATGAGCGGATGTGACAGGGCGCGGGAGATCATCCACGAGATGCTCGACGGTCCCCTGGCGGCCGACCGCGTCGCCGAGCTCGACGGTCACCTCGAGAGTTGCGACGCGTGTCGTGCGTTCCGCGACGAGCTGGCCCTGGTCCAGCGCGGGCTTCGCGAGCTCCCTGAAATCCCCATGCCCGACGACGCGCTCGAGGAGGTCTGGGAGCAGACTGTCCGCGCCGACGGCAACGACAAGATCGTGAGCTTCCTGCCCCGCACGAAGCGCTGGGCGGTGCTGGCCGCGGCCGCGGTGCTGGCGCTCGTGGCCGTTCTCGCCGTCTTCAATCTTTGGAACGGCGACAGTCCGGACACGAGAGAGATCGAGATCGCCCGCGCCCAGCTCGAGCAGGTGATCGGTTTGACGGGAGGCGCTCTTCAGAAAACGCAGAGTGCCACGGTCGACCGGGTCTTCCGACGCGAGGTCTCGCCCGCTCTGCGACGCATCCCGCTTCTCAATTTGACGGCGACCGAATCGAAGACGCAGGAGTGACGGGAAGATGAAACGGCTGTTGACCATCAAGAAGAAGCTCTGTTCCCTGGGGTGTCTCGTCGTCCTCGGGCTTCTGGCGAGTCCCGCCGTTGCATGGGACACCTCGGGGATCGATGGTTTCGTGGACCCCGGCTGTCTCCTTGACCTCGCCGACGAGTACCCGGAGATCACAACCGTCGAGGTCACTATCCCCAGGTCTCTTCTGAGGGCGGTGGGACTGGGGTTCAAGGAGAATCCCGATCTTCAAAAGCTTGTGTTCGGTCTCGAGTGGGTCGGCGCTGTCGTCATCGAGACCGAGAACCCGGAGATTGCTGCGGTCGCGACGGCATGCTTGAAGAAGACCGAAAGACGGCTCGACAAACAGGGCTGGGAACGCCTGGCGCGAATCCGAGAAGAAGGCACCAACGTCAACGTGATGATCCTCAACGGAGGCGAGGAGGTCCGTGGGGTTTCGGTGCTGATCTCCGAGCCCGGTGAGGGGACGTTCGTTCTCACCAACCTCGCGGGTATCATCAACCTCGAGCTGCTCGGCGAGCTCAGCCGCGAGATGGACCTCCCCGGGCTCGATGCGATTCCCGAGGGCAAGTGATGACGACACGATGCGCTCTCGCTCTGGTTCTCGCCCTGATCGCCCTGACGGGTTCGGGATGCTGGTTCGGGACGGACAGCACCTCGGACCTCCGTTACGAGTACACTCGACAGACCGGTGTCGTGCTCGAGCCGGAGTTCGGGGTCAAGCTCGGCCGCATCTCGACCGGTTTCGGAAAGATGTTCGCGGGCGGGGCCGATTCCGACGTTCCCAAGCTCAAAGGCGTCCACAAGGTCGAGGTAGGGGTCTACGCCGTCGCCGACGGCTTTGCTAGCGACCCGACGCGTTCGGCGGCTCTCGGTTTTCCCGGCTGGAGCCAGCTCGTGCGCGTGCGCGAGGACGACGAGGACGTTCTGGTACTGGTCAAACCCGAGCTCGACGGAACGATTCCGGCGATGCTCGTTCTCGTCAACGACGGAGACGAGGTCGTGATGGTCCGTCTCAAGGGCAAGCTCCACAAGTTCATGCGCGCGAACCTCGACGAGATCCTCGAGAGCGTGGCCGACGTCGGCGAGGCCATGAACGACATCGGGGAAGCCGTCGCCGATATCGGCTGATCTTCACGAACGCGTCATAATGGAGTCTCGGAGTCGCCGGTGACTCCGGCGTTCGTGAGGAGTGCTCGTGGCGGGGTTGGTCAGCAAGCTCGAGAACCTCGACCCCGCGCTCTATCGCATCGATGGCGTCGAGCGTGTCCGGACGCCGGCGCTGGCCGTCTATCCCGAGATCGTCGAGTCGAACATCTCGATCACCCTGGGTCTCGTCGGCGACGATCCTGAGCGTTTGCGTCCGCACGTCAAGACCTCGAAGCTGGCCGCGACCATGCGGCGGATGCTCGACCGCGGAATCCGGCACTTCAAGTGCGCGACGACGCTCGAGCTCGCGACTCTCTGCGAGCTCGGCGCGGCCGACGTTCTCGTGGCGTACCCCGTCGTGGGTGCGAATGCGCTGAGGGTTCGTGAGATCGCGAAGCAGTTCCCGGAGACCCGGGTCTCGGTCCTGGTCGAGAGCGCCGACGAGCTGCGGCACTGGGTCAGGACCGACATCGGGATCTTCATCGACGTCAACCCGGGGATGGACCGGACGGGGATCGAGCAACACCGCGGTCAGGAGATCGTGGATCTCGCTTTCCGGATCGGGGATGAAGGGTTGGCCTTCCGGGGTCTGCACTACTACGACGGTCACCTGTCGGAGAAGGAGCCGGCGGAGCGTGTGGCGTGCGCGCACCGCGGGTACGACCGGCTCATGGGGCTGCTCGGCGAGGTTCAGGGCCCGCGAACCGCCGTCAGCGAAATCATCACGGCCGGAACGCCGACGCTACCCGCGTCGATCTCCTACCCGGGTTTCTCGAAGCTGACCTGCGCGCATCGCGTTTCGCCGGGGACCGTGGTCTACGGAGACTGTTCGAGCGCGGCGCAGCTCCCCAACGAGTACGGCTATCGTCCCGCGGCCCTGGTCGTGTCAACGGTGGTCAGCCATCCGACCGCGGGTGTCGTCACCTGCGACGCGGGGCACAAGACCGTCTCTGCGGACGCGGGGATCCCCACGTGTGCGGTGCTCGGCCAGCGGGACCTCGAGCCGCTCGAGCCGAGCGAGGAGCACCTGCCGATCGCGGTCCCGGAGGGAGCGACCGCCCCGGCCATTGGTGAGATCCTTTACCTGGTGCCGCGCCACGTTTGCCCTACGGTCAACAACTTCGACCACGCGCTGCTGGTCGTGAAGGGCGCCGTCAGCGAGGTCGCTCCCGTCACGGCCCGCGGCCGCGAGTCCCCCCTCTAAGCTGTCCCCAATACCCCGATTTAGGGACAGGTACCAAACCCCCTGTTTGGGGACGGGTACCAAACGGCGGTTTTGGTACACGTCCCCTGGTTTATGATGTTTGGCCCAATTCCGAGGAGTCGTCATGTCTGGTCGTTTCACGAAACTCGCCCGCCGGGTCCTTCCAGTGGCCGTCGCGTTCGCCTTTCTTTATGTCCATGCCGATGAGGTCGCCGAGTCCGGCTTTACCTTCGAGGACAACGCCGCCCTCCGGTCGGTGAGCTCGGCGCGGATCTCGCCAGACGGCAAGCTGGTGGCCTACACGCTTCGGGTGCAGCGCGCCCCGGGAGTGGACGATGACGGACCCGCCTGGGCCGAGCTTCACGTCTACGACCTCGCGGCGGGAATCTCGCGCCCGTTCATCCAGGGCCACGTCAATGTGTCGAACGCCCAGTTCACACCGGACAGTCGTTGGATCACCTACACCGCGAAACGCGAGGGCGACGAGGACCGCGCGGTGTGGGCGATTCCGGTGGACGGCGGCGAGTCGCGGCGCGTCGTCACCTTTGATGGGGGTGTATCTGACTACTGGATCGCACCAGATGGCGGGACCGTAGCGTTCCGCGCTACCGAGCCGAGGTCGAAGGCCCGCAAGAAGGCCCGCAAGAAGGGCTACAAACAGGAGGTCTACGAGGAGGACTGGCGACCGCGACAGCTCTTCATCGTTCCGCTCGAGCTGGCGGACGCGCCCCCGGGGCGGGCCGGGAGTGAGGACGAAGACTCGGAAGACCCCGAGCCGCTCGGGATCGAGGGACAGATCCGGCGACTCGCTTGGCACCCCTCGGGCGACAGGCTCGCGATCTCGGTGACCGACCGACCGCTGGTCGATGACGGTTACATGTTCCAGAAGGTCAAGATCGTCAGCGCCGAGACCGGGGAAGAGCTCGGCTCCGTTCCCACTCCAGGCAAGCTCGGGAAGTTCCTGTTCAGCCCGGATGGCGAGACGCTCGCGCTGATCTCAGCCGAGGATATCAACGACCCGAACGAGGGCCGATTGATGGTGGCGCCCGGCTCCGGGGGCGAGATTCGCGATCTGCTTCCCGGTTTCAACGGTCACCTCACGGACATCGCGTGGAAGGATGCGAGCACGCTCGTCTTCACCGCGGACGTCGGTGTCCAGACCGTGCTGGGCGTCGTCGGCAAGAACGGCGGCAAACCAAAGATGCTGGTCGGGGGCTCCCGCGCGGGCTTCCAGAAAAGTACCGAGATCCCGAAGGTCGAGCCCGGGCCGATCATGGGTGGCATCAGCGTCAGCGCGGACGGCAAGACGGTCGCGATGACGGCGAGTGACCCCACGCATCCCGCCGAGCTCTTTGTCTCGGAACTCGCCGGGGGCGCGCCGCGCAGGCTGACGGATTCCAACCCGTGGCTCGCCGACGTCGAGCTAGCCCGCCAGGAAGTCGTCGTTTGGAAGGCTCGCGACGGGCTCGAGCTGCAGGGCATCCTCCTCCACCCGCTAAGCGGAAAGAAGCCGGCGCCGCTGATCCTGATGGTCCACGGCGGTCCCGAGAGCCAGGACCTCAACGGGTTCATGTCGAGCTATCGGAGCCCGGGGCAGATCGCGGCGGCTCGCGGCTTTGCCGTGCTCTACCCCAACTATCGCGGGAGCACCGCGCGTGGCGTCGCCTTCTCGAAGCTCAGCCAGGCGGATGCGGGCGGTAAGGAATTCGACGACCTGGTCGACGCCGTGGACCACCTCGTGGCAAAGGGCATCGCCGACAACGATCGCGTCGGGATCACCGGAGGATCCTACGGTGGATATGCCACCGCGTGGGCGTCGACCCGCCTCACCGATCGGTTCAAGGCCGGCGTGATGTTCGTCGGTATCAGCAACAACCTCAGCAAGAGCTTTACGACCGACATCCCCGAGGAAAACCGGCTCGTCCACACGCTCCATCAGCCCCACGAGCGTTTTGACTTCAATCTCGAGCGCAGCCCCCTGTACTACGCAGCGCAGTCGCAGACCGCGCTGTTGATTGCCGGTGGTACGGCCGACACCCGGGTCCATCCCTCTCAGAGCTTGCAGCTCTACCGCGCGCTCAAGATCCTCGGAAGCACCCCGGTGCGCTACGTGCGCTATCCGGGTGAGCCGCACGGCAATCTCAAGGCCGCCGCGCGTGACGACTACACCCGCCGGCTGATTCGATGGTTCGAGCATTACCTCCAGGGCCCGGGTGGCGATCCGCCTCCGTGGGATCTGGAACCGCTCGGCGGGGGCGAAGACGACGACGGCGAAGACGACGATGACGAGGAGGAAGACGATTAGCGTCTCCGCCCCCGGGGCTGTCATCTTCGACATGGACGGGCTGATGTTCGACTCCGAGCGTCTTTACAAGGACGCGTGGCAGTCGGCGGCAGCGGCGCTCGGTTTTCCGATCAGCAACGATCTCTATCAGGAACTGATCGGGAGAGGGAATCCCGAGGGCGAGGCGATCCTCGTCGAACGACTCGGGTCCGACTTCCCCGTCTCCCGCTTTCGCCGGAACTGGCTCGATCGGTGGCGAGCGACCGTTCGCACCGGCGGCATCCCGGTCAAGCCAGGACTGGAGGAGCTTCTCGACGATCTCGAGGAAAGAAAGACACCCAAGGCGGTCGCAACCTCGACGCCACGCGAAGAGGCGATGCTGACGCTCGGGGAGATGGCTGGGCGCTTTGGCGCGATCGTCACCGGCGACGAGGTCGAACGAAGCAAGCCCGAGCCCGACATCTTTCTCGTCGCGGGCCACAGGCTCGGCGTCGAGCCCTCGCGTTGCGTCGTCCTGGAGGATTCGGAACCGGGGATTCTCGCCGCCCGCGCGGCCGGGATGACGGTGATCGTCGTTCCCGACATCAGACGACCGTCATCGGAAATCGCTGCGCTGGCCGATGCCGTGGTGGATTCGCTCCACGACGTGCGCCAAGCGTGGACCTAACCGAAGGTGTAGTGCTTCTTGACGGGCTGCCGGACGTCCCAGGTGCAGGACATCCCGGCCGGGAACGTCACGAGGTCGCCCTTCCCGACCGTGACCGCTTCACCCCCCTCGGGAGTGACCACGACCTCCCCCTCGAGGAAATAGCAGGTCTCGGGCTCGGAGTAGCTCCACGGGAAGGTCGACACTTCCTTGGTCCAGATGGGCCATGACGTAACACCCATCTCCCCCATCTTCTCGGAGGACGGATTCTTCTCGATCTTGATCTCGGCCATCGTCGCTCTCCCTTGAGTCCCCGACAGTATAGCGGGCCGATTCATGATTCAGGACCGACGCCGTTCATGATTCAGGGTCTGACCCCGGAAGAAGCGGGGCGAGGTATGGGAGCAGGTTGGCGGCGATGATGCGATGACCATCGGCGTTGGGGTGGATGCCGTCCGGGAGGTTGAGCTCGGCAACGGCGGCAACGCCCTCGAGACCGAACGGCATCAGCGCGACGTCGAGCTCCTCGGCCAGCTCCGGATAGATCGACCGAAACTGCTCGGTGTATTCCGGTCCGTAGTTGGGGGGAAGCAGCATTCCGACGAGCAGCACGCCGGCGCCCGCCTCCTTCGAACGCTGGACGATCTCACGCAGGTTCTTCTCGGTGTCCTCGAGCGGCAGCCCCCGGAGACCGTCGTTGGCGCCGAGCTCCACCACGACCACAGCCGGACTCTGGCGCAGGATCCAGTTCAGCCGACGCAGGCCGCCGGCGCTGGTTCCACCGCTCTCCCCGGCGTTGACCGCCCGGATTGAAACACCGCGACCCTCGAGCTCCTTCTCGATGAGCGCCGGAAAGGCCTCGTTCTCCGAAAGACCGTAGCCCGCGGTGATACTGTCACCGAGAAAGACGACGACGGGACGGTCGTCGGTGGCGGACCGAGCCTCCGCACTTCCGAGTGGCGCGCTCGACGGCGGCGCCGAGTCGCGGGGCTCGGACCCGCACGCGATCAGGAACGCCACGAGGGCCAGCGGCCAAAGTTTGCGGGAAACCACGCTTCATCTTAACGTGATCAACCCTTGACGACATCCGTGGAACGATCCATGACCGCTCCCCGCATCGAGCTTCGAGGTCTGACACGCCGTCTTCCGTCCGGGGGGCGCATGCTCACGATCCTCGATGACGTCCATCTGGCGATCGCGGCGGGCGAGTTCGTTGCGGTGCTCGGGCCGTCCGGCAGCGGCAAGTCGACCCTGCTGGCGTTGATGGCGGGACTCGACCGCCCCACGGCGGGCGAGGTCTTTCTCGACGGCCAACCGGTCCACCGGATGTCCGAGGACGCCCTCGCCCGACTTCGACGCGAGCGGGTCGGCTTCGTTTTTCAGTCGTTCCAGCTTCTCGGGAACCTCACCGCACGTGAGAACATCCTGCTCCCGATGGAGCTTCTGGACCGACCCGACGCCGCGAGCCGCGCCGACATCTTGCTCGACAACGTCGGATTGGCCGATCGAGGACATCACTATCCGTCGCAGCTGTCCGGCGGCGAACAGCAACGCGTCGCTCTTGCCCGGGCATTCGCCCCCGAGCCGTCGGTCCTCTTCGCGGACGAGCCAACCGGGAATCTCGACAGCGCGACGGGCGATATGGTGCTCGCCGTACTCTCGCAGCTTCGCCGGGAGCACGGCACCACGCTCGTCCTGGTGACGCACGACCCACAGGTCGCCGGCGGCGCCGACCGCCTGATCCATCTTCGCGATGGCCGGATCGAACGGGAGGAACCGGCCGGCGGAAGGATCGCCCGGTGAGAGCCTCGCTGTATCTGCGTTACATGGTGCGTGAGTCGCGCGGCTCGGGCGGGCGGCTGATCTTCTTCGTGGTCTGCCTGGCCGTGGGCGTCGCCGCGGTCGTCGCGGTGGCGGGTCTGTCGTCCAGCATGGACGGGTCGCTGCGCGCCAAGGCCCGCGAGCTCCTCGCTGCGGATCTGGTCGTCGAGAGCCGGCAGCCGCTTCCGGACGAGCTGAGCCGCTGGATGCCTTCCGATGCGAGGCGCGCCGATATCCGCGAGATGGTCACGGTCGTGGCCGCGGGGAGCGGTCCCTCCGCGGGGACGAGCCGGCTCGCCGAGCTCAAGGTCGTCGACGGCGACTATCCGTTCTACGGCAAGCTCGAGACGGAGCCTGCCCGCGCTCTCGGCGAGCTCCTCGCGGGGGACGCGACCGTCGTCGCCGAGGAGCTTCTCGGACAACTCGAGCTGAGTGTGGGTGACGCGCTCAGGGTCGGTGGGGTCGATTTTCGGATCGCCGCGGTTCTTCTGAGCGAACCCGACAAGGTCAACGTCTCGTTCACCTCGATCGCTCCGCGCGTCTTTCTCTCGGGCGAGAGTCTGGCGCGCACCGGGCTCGAGACGCGCGGCAGTCGCATTCTTTATCGGGCCCTCCTCAAGCTGCCGGACGCCTCGAGCGCCGATTCGGTCAAGGCCGTGGCGGCGGCCATTCGCAGGGAGCACCCCGACCCGCTCATCAGCGTCGAGACCTACGCGGAGGCACAGCCGATGCTGCGCGCCGGCATCGATCGCGCGGAACAGTTTCTGGGACTCGTCGCTCTGCTCTCGTTGCTCGTCGGTGGTATCGGTGTCGCGCAGACGGTGCGCGCGTGGCTCGCGGGCCGGATGGAATCGATCGCGGTGCTCAAGTGTCTCGGCGTGCGACCGCGCGAGGTCGTTGCGCTTTATCTCGGGCAGACCGCGTTGCTCGGTTTGCTCGGAAGCCTTATCGGTGTCGCGGTCGGTGTCGCGGCCCAGTGGGTCGCGCCCAAACTGGTCGGCGGGTTTCTGCCCACCGAGTTCGTCGATCCGTGGCAGCTCGCCGCGATGCTGCGGGGGACCCTGCTCGGGACGAGCGTGGCCGTGTTGTTCAGCCTGCCCGCGCTGCTCGCGATCCGGCAGGTTCCGCCAGCGCGCGTTCTCCGAAGCGACGCCGATCCGCTTCCGGTGAGCCCGGCGGTGCGTTTCGGGATCCCGGTCGTTCTGGTCGCCGGCGTGTTCGCGACCGCGCTGGTGCAATCGCGCTCGGCCCTCATCGCTGCGGAGTTCACGGGTCTTCTGGTCGTGGTCTTCGTCATGCTCGGTCTCGCCGCGCTCGCCCTGAGCCGGTTTGCATCGAAGCTCCCGCGTGGTGTGGGTCGCGTTTGGGTCCGGCACGGCCTCACCGCGCTCGGCCGGCCGGGAGCCGCGACGCTCGGCGCCATCACGGCGCTCGGAATGGGCGTCGTCGTGGTGCTTGCGATGTACCTCATCGAGACCCGGCTCTCCGCGCAGTTCGATGCCGACGTTCCACAGGACGCACCGACCGCCTTTCTGGTCGACATCCAGCCCGACCAGTGGGGCGCGATTCGCACGCTGCTCGAGGAAGAGGGCGCATTGAGTGTCAACTCCGCGCCGATGGTTTCCTCGCGTCTCGAGTCGATCGATGGCGTTCCCGTGGAGGAGGTCGCGCGGAACATGCCAAACAGCAGCCGGTGGGTCTTCACTCGAGAGCAGCGTTTGAGCTACATGGACGAGCTCCCCGAGGGCAACCGTGTCATTGCGGGAGAGCTGTGGGGTCTGGACGACCGACCCGAGGTCAGCGTCGAGCGCGACTATGCGGACGACCTCGGTGTCGATGTGGGGTCGACGCTGGTCTTCGACGTCCAGGGCGTGCCGCTCGAGTTCACGGTGGGTAGCATTCGCACGGTGGACTGGCAGACCTTCGGGATCAACTTCTTCATCGTGGTCGAGCCCGGTGTTCTCGACGAGGCGCCGCAGTTCCGCGTCGCCACGGTGCGCCTTCCCGAGGGCAGCGAGCAAAGGCTCCAGGATCGTCTGGTGGCGGGCTTTCCCAACGTGACGCTGATCCGCATCCGCGAGATTCTCGACAAGGTCGTGGCGGTTCTCGGCCAGGCCGGTCTGGGTGTCCGCCTGCTCGGCGCCTTTACGATCGCGGCCGGGATTCTGATTCTCGCGGGTGTCGTTAGCGCGGGGTCGATCCGCCGCGGGCGCGAGGTCGCGCTGCTCAAGACGCTCGGGATGACGCGCGGTGGCGTCGTCGCCGTCTACGCCGTCGAGTACGGTCTGGTGGGGCTGGTGGCGGGTGTCATCGGAACGGTGGGCGGCGGTCTCGTCTCGTGGGCCGTACTGACGCACTGGATGGGGATCCCGTGGGAGCCTCCGACCACGATCCTTGCCGTCTCGGTTTTCGGGACGGTGCTGCTCGCGGTGGTCGCGGGGATCGCCGCGAGCACCTCCGCGCTCACCCGCCGGCCCGTCGAGGTGCTCCGCAACGAGTAGCCGTTCCCATCATGATTCGGGACCGACGTCGTTCATGATTCAGTGCCTGACCCCATTCATGAGTCGAGGTCAGACCCCAGTCCCGGATAGGTGATGGTCGTGCCCTCGACGCGGGCGAACGGTGTCACGCGATGGGCGTCCGCGCGCTTCGCGCTCATGATGTGACGAGTCTCGATGCCACGCGCGGTCAACGCGTCGGCGATCAGCGACCGGTGACACCGCCATGGCACGGATTCGGCGCACATCACGGCGATCGGTTGCTCTTTCGCGAGCTCGACGAGGTCGGCGATCGCCTCGGCGAAGTCATCGGTCTGCATGTAGTCGGCGTACCCGCGAAAGCTCGCGTTGCGCCACGCCGAGTTGATCGAGTTCTTGCTCGGCTTGCGCAGCCCCCCGAGACGCGGCTCGTGGCGGTAGTCGATTCCTTCCTCGGCCAGCCGCTCGGGTAGCACGTCCTTGTTGAACTGCGGGTTGCGGCGCGATCTCGGAACGGTGCGAACATCGACGACGAACGTCACCCCGTGCGCCTCGAGCATCTCGACCAGCTCCTCCGCGGAGCGAGTGGAATGCCCGATCGTCCTGACGTGGTTTTTCTCTGTCTTCCCCACGTCGCCGACCCTTTTCATGATTCAGGACCGACGCCGTTCATGATTCAGGCTCTGACCCCATTCATCGGTGGAGGAGGGTGGCGAGGGCGTCAACGCCGCGATTGATCGCTTCCGGGGACATCGCCGTGTAGCACAGCCGCACGTGGGTGGGGTACGGCCCGAAGCTGCTTCCGGGAGCGACGAACACACCGTGATCGACGCACGTGTTCAGGAAACCCATGATGCCCGTGTCGTCGAGAACGTCGGCGACGTCGAAGAACAAGAACGTGCTGCCCTCGGGAGGGTCGAGACCGAGGCGCGCGGCCGCCGCGAGACCCATCTCGCGGTACTTGCTCTTGACGTCGGCCACCCATCGATCGCCGCGACCGTCGAGCGCACGGCATGCGGCGATCTGCGACGCGGTTGCCGTGCTGTAATAGGTGTGCGTGTTGATCTTGGCGAGCTCACCCATGATTTCGCTCGGCCCGACGACATACCCACAACGGTTCCCGGCCATCCCGAATGCCTTCGAGAACGAGTGCACCGAGAACGTCCTCTCGGGTGCGAGGGACCTGCAGTAGACATGCTCGCCGTCGTAGGCGTAGTCCTCGTAGACCTCGTCGGAGGCGATCCACAGGTCTTCGCTTGCGGCCCAATCGACCAGCGCCTCCATCCACGGGCGCGGGATGATCTTCCCGCTCGGGTTGTTCGGTGTGCTGACGTAGAGCGCGACGGTCTTCGACGTGGTGCGCTCACGCACGATCTCGACCGCCGACTCCGGCGAGTCCGCCAAACCCAGAAACGGTACGATCACGGGCGTACCGTCGAACCGCCGGATGATCCCGTTGATCAGAGGCCAGTACGGCGCGAGCACGATGAACTCGTCGCCCGGCTCGAGGATCGCGCCCATCACGGCGCTCAGCGCACCGGTCGCCCCCGCCGAGATCAGCACGCCCGCGCGTTCGGTCGGTTGGCCCGTGCGCACGCGGGTCCGCTCGACGATCGCGTCGAGCAGGGCGGGGATTCCCCGCACGGGCGCGTAGCGGTGCATCCCCGGATGCTCTTCGACCCTGAGGTCCTGCATCCTGCAGCCCTCGGCCGGCTCGAGCCAGGTGTCGCCGACGTGCAGCGGGTAGACCTCTCCGTCGTGGGTGTACAACCGGTGGGCGAGCGACGAGAAGACCGAGCTGCCCACCTCCGC
>JBFJTV010000012.1:0-16028 GCA_041625075.1 Candidatus Polarisedimenticolaceae bacterium
CCGCGCCGGAGACGCCTCCGGTCCCCTGCGGGTCGAAGACAGCCGGCTCGTTGGGGACGGTCCAGTTACCGGTGAACGTCGGGGTCACACCCGCGAGACCGCCGAGCCGGAGGTACAGATCGCGATCGACGTTGAGGACGCCGCTCGCATCGGCAAGGGCGGCGGCATCGAACGGAAAGGCATGCCAGGTCTGACCGTCGAGCGAGACCTCGACCAGCGCGGGCTCGACGAACACGGTGAAGTCATCGGTTTCCGAGGTCGGAAGCGGCAAGGCAAAGAAGGCATTCTCGAAGACGATGAAGTCCGGCCCCGGGCGATCCTCGATGACGATGTCGTCGAAGCTCACCGTCGCGCGGCCGCCGAAACCGATGGTGGCGACGGAGAGCGACCCCTCCTGGGGCAACGAGTCCCCCGGGGGCCCGAGAACCGTCCCCGGGATGAAGGGCGCCCCGAACAGAGCATCGGGGTTGGCGGCGACCGGGTTCCAATCGACGAGGGCGTCAGGCCAGCAGTCGACCGGGTAGGACCTCTCCGTCGCCGGCAGAGGACCGGCAGCGAAGAGCAGCACCACGATCAGAGGACCACGGAGCCTAGTCATCGTCCGAGTCGTCGTCGCTCGAGTCGTCGTCACTACCGAGGCCAACGCTGAGCATCTCCTCCGGGCGATCGGCCAGACCCGAGACCGCGGTGAGCGCGTGGAAGTCGAGCGTGGCGACCACCGCCGGCGTTGCTCCACCGAAGCCGTCGTTCCACAACGTCAAACCGATCGTGTCCACGTCGTAGTCACGCATCGCGAGAAAATCGAGCCGCGCGACACCGACGGCGGCATCCAGCGGGACGACGCGGCCGGCATCGACGATGCGATGGACGCTGAGGACCAAGGCGTCGACGTCCGGCCGGTGCTCGAGAACCGCGAGCAATGGCACATCGAACGGAAGGTTCACCTGGAGCCCGAACAGCGAGGAGAAGTTGTTGAACGCATCGCCGTCAACTTCGACGCCGAAGACCGACGGTGCGATAAAGGGACCGCCAAAGAAGGGCGAGACGTTGGGGAACCAGTCGAACTCGATCAGCTCGAAGGTGTCGGCGGCGAAGTTGACGAACGAGCCCGTTCGATCGAGCCCCGTGGCGGTCGAGTTCCACAACCCCCAGGAGATCTGGAAGAACCCGTTGGGGTCGGCCGAAAAGCCCTCCGAGTTGATGACGAACGCGGCGGCAGCAGTGAACGTGTCATCGACGGACAACGGAGCCGGGAGCCCGAACCCGAACAGACCGGCGGGCAGGTTCGCATCGTACAGGGCGGTCAGGGAACCGGGTGCGTCCCCGGGAAAGACAGCATCGTCGGACTGCCACTCGAGCCGGTCGAGGGCGGCCGCGTTCGCCACCGCGTCGGGGTCGAGCCGGGGGTCCGTGACAAAATAGCGACCGAAGACGATCGGACCGTCGCCCCCACCGTCGTCGCTGCTATCGTCGTCTCCCTCGTCATCCCGACCGACGCGAGAGAGCTCCCCGTCGACACGGGTTCCGAACGTGGACCACGTTCGATCCCTCGTGTCCTGCGCGAAGTCGGCTGTGGGAATCAGAAGCGCCAGCAACAGGCCCGAAAGCACCGAACCGAGAAACCGCATGGAGTTCTCCCCGCACGCGACGGTGGGGAAGCGGCTCCCGGTTCGACACCCCCAGGGGCGGACGCCATAGGGCGGGGATCGAACCGAGGGTCGCTCCCGCCCCGTGGCGTGTCACCACGAAAACAAAACCCCTTGCGCGATGCCGGATCATCCGGCCGCCGCAAGGGGCGTTCCCGCGAATGGCCACCGGCGCCTCACCGGCGGACCACGCCGTACGTCGGAGGCGGAACCTGCCCCTGGTCGGTTCAGCCCGTCGCGTCCGTTCGGTCTCCTGGCTTCGCGGGTCTTACGTTCCGTTGCGCCTTCCCAGGGCTTTCGCCCCAGTGGCGACCCCGCCGTGGCGGAGCCAGCAACGATCGTCACCGCTTACAGTCGCCGGGCGGCAGAGGATTCTCACCTCTTTCCCGTAAAAGCGGACGCTTCGTGACCCGGTGAATCTACCTGAGCCGGGGGAAGGTTGCAACAGGGCGTCTCAAGCCCGTTCGCGGGTCTCGGTGAAGGCGATGCCCATCCGCTCGAGCTCGGCGAGGACGGGGTCGTAGATGTCCGCCAGGATGGGAATCTGGACCCCGCGGACGCGGATCCTGTCCTCGAGAACCATCCGCGCGCCGATCGCGGCGGGCAACGACACGGTCCGGGCCATCGAGCTGTCCCCGTTCGGGATCCCGTAGTCGACCATGATCGCGGTGACGCGCTCGCGCCGGGAGCCGCCGTCATGCGCGAAGGTCAGATCGTGTCGCATCAACAGCATGTCCCGCTCTCCCGGTTTGTAGGGAAGGGCGTCGGCCATGCGAACGGCCATGACGTCGAGCATGCCCGCCCTTTCGGGGTCCACCGCGCGGTCGGAGAACATCCCGATGTATTCGAGCGCCTCGACCGGTGACTCCGCAGGGGGAACACCGAGCTTCGCGGGGATCGTCTCCTTCGCCGGGGCGCCGAACAGATCGTCCATGAGGCCCGCGTAGGTCCTTCCCGCCAGCTTGCGCTCCGGCTCGACGTCCAGAAGCCCGAGCGCGATGAGCTGTGTATACAGCCTGCAGTGCCCGATGTTGCGCAGTGTCCCGCGGAACATCGACTTCACCTCGTTCTTGTCGAAGTGATACGTGTCGATATACGACACGGAGTCCCGATTGGCGTAGCCCTCGAAGGTGCCGACGCCGGGAATCTCGACGCTGGCCGGATTCGCGAACAGATCCTCCGGAGGAATCTCGACGACCTTGCCGTCCTCGAGATAGCGCGCGCCGTTACGCGCCGCAACGAGCACGCCCCTCGGGCTCCACGAGAATTTGTAACCGAACGGATTGTCGTTGGCCTCGGGAGCCGGTAGCCCCCCGCACCACGACGAGAACCCGACGAGCGCGCCGCCCGCCTTCCGTTCACGGTCGATGACCTGCATCGCCGACATGTGATCGATGCCGGGGTCCACGCCGATCTCGTTGAGCAACAGCAGGTCCTTTTCTTTCGCCTCGGCGTCAAGCGCGCTCATCTCGGGACCGACGTACGACGTCGTGACCATGTGGGTCGCCAGATCGAGACAGGCCCGCGCGACCACCGGGTGGTACGGGGCCGGCAATAGGCTGACGGCGAGATCATGATCGGCCACCAGCTTGCGAACCGCCGCGTCGTCGTCGATCAGCAAAGCCATCGAGCGGCCGTTCGGGTGGCCGTCGAGAAGCTTCTCGGCCTTGGCGACCGTTCGCGACGCGACCGTCACCCCGAAACCGTGATCCAGGAGGTACCGTACGAGCGGTTTCGACACGAGACCGGCTCCGAAGACGACGACGTTCTTCATCTGTTTCCTTCCTGAGCATGCTCCAAATGCTCGGCCAGATAGGTGTAGCCGGGAGTCAGCTCCCCGCGAAGCACGATGATCCCCCGCTTGATCTCCTCGGGCAGGTCGAGGCTCTCGAGCGGGGCGTCGAAGTTCGCCCGGGCAATCGGTCCGACAAACGGCAGCAGCGCATCACCGAAGTCGCGCGACGACTCGAGAGGCAGCTCCGCCGGGAGGTTGTCTACGGCGAGCACGGCGGGACCGCGACCCTCGACCCCCGAGACGATCCTGTCCTCGGACGGGAGGTAGACAAAGACCGGATCGTCGGGCTGCGTGGCCTTGAGCGTGCACTCGATCGCGCCCTCGACGTCGCAGCTGATGTCGCCGATGACCCGGAGCCGCGCCGCCGCCTCGCCCTCGAACATCTCCCGGAGCAGGGCGCGCGTGACCAACCGGGGATACTGCGGCGCCCAGTAGATGCAGTTCATCAGCACGGTCAGGTGCGGCACGTGCCGCGCGAAGTCGCCACGGTAGCGCTCAGGGTGGCGATAATACTCCTGGAGATCGAAAGAACCGTGGTCGTCGCGGCGGACCACCATGTCCTTTTCCTTGAAGACGACCTTGATCAGTATCTCGTTGCCGGCGGCGGCCTCACCGAGACTCTCCGGCGAGACCTCGCGGTGCGGCAGTAGATCGAAGATCTCCTGGGCACCCAGGGAGACGTTGCCGTAACCGGCGAAACCGAAGACCATCGGGCGAAGCCCGTCCGGGAGACCGTCGCTTTCGATCTGCTCACCGACCGCCCGGACTTCGGTCATGGCGATTTCGAGACTGTCGTACTCGTGGGCCGGCCTGATCGCCGCAAACGGCGTGGAGTGGCCCTCGGCATCGAGCCTGCGACCGAGCGTCCACAGCGAATCGATCATCCCCGCGAGACCCGCGTGCCGGCCGAACAAGATCAGCCGCCGGCCCGCTTCGTCCACGACCTTCTCGTAATCGATCAGCGTGCATCCTCGATTTAGAAGCTCCCGGAGCATCGGCATGTTGTACGGCTGCCCCTTGATGACGTGCGCGAAGTAGATGTAGGTTTTCCCGGGCTCGAACAGAGCCGTCGGGATCTCCTTGACCGCAAAAATTACCGGCGAGGTGGACAGATCGTCGCTCACGATCGCGCCCGCCTCCCGGTACTGCTCGTCGGCGAAGACCCGCCTTTCGGAAGGCTGCACCACGACCTCGAGGCCGTCGGCGACAAGGCGTTCGACATGGGCGGGTGCGAGCGGGACCCGGCGCTCCCAGCGGCTTTTGTCCTCTTTGCGGATTCCGATCCGGAACGCCATCGCTCCCCCCGGCTCGGCGCTACTCGGCGCCGGCTTCGCCCGCCGGCAGCGGCTCCGGCGGAATGTAAGTCACGCTGACCGCGCCACCGTTGAAGCGGACCGCGACCTCCGCCCCGGCCACCTCGTACTTTCTATCGTGCGGGGCCGAGCGGGTCCACTCCCCAAGGGGCGCCGCAGCGGCGATCGGGCCTCCCCCGAAATCTCGCGAGAACTCGCTGAGCGTCCCGTCGCAGACCGCGCAGATCACCTCCTCGCCGTCCAACTTGCTTCGCATGCTCTCCGGGCACTCGAAAACTTTGCATGCAGCGGCCGCGAGCGCCCGCCCCACCATCTTCCGGAACTTTTCCGGATCGGTTACGTTTGAACTCTCCGGAGGCGCTGTGCCGGTAGTCGCGGGAGTCTCCGAGGGAGCACGCTCATCATCTCTCGACGTCTCAGGCTGGGATGTGACGGAGCTCGCATCGGCGGGGGCGCTTCCGCTACAACTCATGACAAGCGCCCCACCGCGGTCCTTGAGCGTTAGCAGCGACTGGCCGACGATGAACACCCCGGTGCGCCGGGACGTTTCGTCGGGGTTGCTTGCCTCGATCCCGCCGGCGGCGACCATGGCCTCGTTCCAAGCGGCGCGAAACGCTTCGAGGTCACCGTCCACGACGGCACAGATCGCGGTCGATTCGCCCTCGTCGATCTGGATGCTTCCCGGACATTCGAGGACCGTCGCTCCGCCCTGCTCCAGCGTCGATCTGGCCAGCTCCTCGGCTTCCGGCTCGCAGGCCGCGGCCGGGCCAAGCGCAACGACCAAGGGCAGGGACAACGCGACCCCCGTGTGGTGAAAAGTCACGACGTGACGATGATACTTCAGCTTCGCCGACTGGGTTATGCTATTCGGCCCGAACCGGGATCGCCGCCGCAGGAAGCGGGAGCCCGAAGTGGAGGTGTTGTCGATGAGAACGCGAAAGGGACTCGCGGTCGTCTTGCTCGCCGGTGCCGCTGCGTTGGCATCGGCGCCGGTGGAAGCCGGTGGCCGGTTCAACATTCGAGTGTTCGGGTCGTGGTTGACGTCGGGCGGAAAGGCGATTCAGGACCCAGATCCGTTCACGGGATCCGATTGTCTGACCGAGGGTGACTGCGTCCAGTTCAAGGCCAAGGACGGCAGCGGCGCCGGTCTCAGCGTCGAGTTTCGTGTGACCAAGCACCGGGTCGGGGTCGAGCTCGGAGCGCTGTGGTCGGAGATGGATCTCGATCTCGAGTTCGTGCAGTCCTTCCCGAACGCGACCGGTCCCGACTGCACGATGCCAAGCACCCTTCCTTTTTGCTTCTTATCCACCAACGTTCCGATGCAAACCGACTTCACGCCGATTTTCCTGGGCGTCAACTACCACGTGCTCAAACCGGAGAGCAAGGTCGACTTCTACGTCGGCGCGTTGTACGCCGACGTCGGCTTCGGCAGCGCTGACATCACCATCGGGTCTCGGTCTTTTGTCTTCGACTTCGAAGACGATTCGGGATTTGGCTTCAACATGGCGTTCGACGTTTATCTCTCCACGCGCTGGTACGTCGGCGGCGGCATGCGCTATATCGCCACGAGCAGCAACTTCTCGGTCATCGACACGCAGGCGGACACGACGGTCTTCCGGGGAACCCTGGACTTCGATCCGTACGTCTTCAGCTTTGGTGGCGGGGTCCGTTTCTGAGGATTAAGCTAGTGTTCCATCGCTTTTCGTAACGGGACACTGGTGCGGTACCTTCGAACAAAGACTCTTCCGGCGGCAGTGGCGGTGCTCGCCGCCACCCTCCCCACGCTCGCCGCCGAGAGGCTCGACGGCTACGCCGAGTTTCGTGACGGCAAGACCGTCATTGTCGACGGGCAGGTCGTCCTCGCCGACGACAACACCAAGTTCAAGAACAAGAAGCGGAACGGTATCCGGCGATTGCCGACGATCCCCCTGGGGTACGAGGTCAAGGTCACGGGCCAGCGGCTCGACGACGGTTCGGTGCTGGCCAAGCAGATCGCGGCGTCGCGCAACACCGAGTCCGCCACCGAGGCCGACCTCAAGGGCGGGTCCGATCGCAACGAGGCCGTCTATCTCCAAAAAGGCCGCATGGTCCAGACCGATCCCAGCGGTCGGTTGGTCGCGGACGTCGGCGAGCTTCTCGATAGCGGGCAGGCGGTCGACCGCGCCCGACGGATCACGTACACGCTCGTCCCGCCCTACCTCGACCCCGAGAACATCCGCGTCTACGTCGTCGACAATCCCGAGTGGAACGCGATGGCCGCCCCGAATTACGCGATCTACATCTTTAGTGGGCTGCTCGACGACATGGACGACGACGAGGTCGCGATCGTGCTCGGCCATGAGCTCGCTCACGCGACGCACGAGCACGGGCGCCGGCAGTTCGAGCGTGGCGAGTGGCTCGAGGTGGGCATCGTGGCCGCCGGCGGGCTCGTTTCGGGGATCGACTCGATGGGGGCGCGTACGGCCGCCGAGATGGGCACCTTGCTCGCAGGCTCGGCGGTGGTGACCGGTTATAGCCGCGAGCACGAGGACCAGGCGGATCGTGTCGGGCTGCGTTATGCCCATGAAGCCGGCTACGACGTCACCAAGGGACCGGCGTTGTGGGAGCGTTTTGCCGAGAAGTACGGGGAGACCGATCAGGTAGTCAACTTCTTCTTTGGCGATCACTCGCGCTCGAGCAAGCGCCAGGAACTGCTGGCCCGGGAGATAGAGCTGAACTACACGGATGGGGTCACACCCTGAATCATGGATCCCGAACCCGGCGGCCCCCTTGTCGCCGAGGTGTGGATTCATGATTCAGTGTCAGAGCCCTAGTGGACGCCGCCCATGAGGCGGCGGATCGCGGGTGCGAGGACGAGTAGGAGCACACCCGCGGCGATCGGGATCGCAGTGACGATCCCGAACAGCGTCGGGAGCTCGAGCGTCTCGTACAGTCCGGCTGCCCGTCCACCAACGTAGTTGCCAACGGCGGAGGCCAAAAACCACACCCCCATCATCAGGCTGCTGACACGATCGGGTGCCAGCTTCGTGACCGTGCTCAACCCGACCGGTGAGAGGAACATCTCGCCGACAACGTGGAGGAAGTAGGTCGTGATCAGCCACATCGGGCTGACCAGAGCACCGCCCGCCGACGCGACCGACGCGCCGATCATCACCGCGGTCCCGAGTCCCACGAAGACGAGCCCGAGCGCGAACTTGGCCGGGCTCGAGGGCGCGCGTTTGCCGAGACGGACCCACACCCAGGCCCACACCGGCGCCTGCAGGATCACGAACAACGCGGGGATCTGCTGGAACCAGCTCGCGGGGAACTCCTCGAAGTTCCCGACGATACGGTCGGTGTTGCGGTCGGCGAACAACGTCAGCGACGAGCCCGCCTGCTCGTAGACTCCCCAGAAGATCGACGCCGCCACGAACAGCGCGACGATGGCCCAGAGGCGGCCGCGTTCGACGGGGGTCCAGTCTCCCGTAAAGAACAGCCACGAGAAGAACACCACCACGACGCCGAGAAGGAAGATGCCGAAGGCGTTCGAGATGCTCTCCGGGTCTAGAGCGATCACGCCGGTCCCGAACAACGCGACGATGATGACCATGCCTAGAAGACCGAGCGCCACGCCCACCTGGACCTGGCGTCGGAGCGCAGCGGCGGCCTCGGGGCTGTCCGGGCGGATCGGGTACTTCCCCGCCTCCCCGAGGACGCTCCCGCCGAAGATGTAGATGAGCAAGCCGAGCGTCATGCCCACTCCGGCGGCCGCAAAACCGAGGTGCCAGTCGACCCGCTCGCCAAAGTACCCGCACGCGAACGGACCCACGAAAGCGCCGATGTTGATCCCCATGTAGAACAGCGAGAAACCGGCGTCGCGGCGCTCGTCATCGGCCGCGTAGAGTTGTCCGACGATCACGCTGATGTTGGTCTTGAGCAGCCCCGTCCCGACCACCACGAGGGCGAGGCCCGCAAAGAACGGCGCCAGACCCGGAAGTGCCATCGCGTAGTACCCGGCCGCGATCAGGACGGCTCCCATCAAGACGGCGCGACGCTGCCCGATCACGCGGTCGGCGATCCATCCTCCGGGGAGCCCGAACAGATAGACCATCGATGTGAACACCGCGTAGATTGAGCCGGCCTCGGAGGCGTTGAACTCGAGCCCGCCGTCGGCCACGGCAGCCGTGAGATAGAGCATCAGAATCCCGCGCATGCCGTAGTAGCCGAACCGCTCCCACATCTCGGTGAAGAACAGCACGGCGAGCCCGCGGGGGTGGCCGAAGAAACCCGTCATTGCGGCGGGGTCGCTCATTCCGGCGAATCATACCCCACGCCGGGAGAGACTCCCCGAGCGCCGCTTGCCCCGCCCGATTCGCGGTTCCACATTGGTTGTGGACCCGTGCGCGCCCGGCAAGAGCCCAAGGTGCGCTTCGGCGTGCTCTAGGGGAAGGCGTGGAGTATTCGGAGACAGGCTCCGATCGAAACGGGCTCGGCCCGCCGTTGCCGGGTGATCCGTGGAGGGGCCTGCTCTCGGACCCGATCCTGCGACTCGTGGGGATCGTTCTGGTGATCACGAGTCTCCCCACTCTCTTTCCGTCTCTGCTGCAGGTCCCCGTGTTCTTCCAGCTGGCCGACAACGCCGATCTGTTCCTGCTCGCCCTCGTGATGGTCGCCTTCGGGCACGGCGCGGACCGGATCGATCATCCCGAGAGCCGCCGCTTTTCCCGGTACCTGTCGCTCGCGTTTTTCGTCTGGTTGGTCATCCACTTGTCGTACATCCTGCTGCCGGATGCACCCGGTACGCTTATCGGTGACATCGGCGGCGATCTTCTCTACCTTCTGTTCTACTTTTTGATCATCCTCGCGATCGAGAGCAGGCCTCATCGCGACCCGGGATGGAGCGAACGCGACCCCACGCACCGCGTGCAGGTGCTGTGTGCCGCCGTCGTGGCGATCACGATGTTGGGGTACTTCGTGATCATCCCCAGCGCGTTCAGCTACAACGTCTACAAATCGTGGGCACCCTCGCTGTACATGTACGTCGCCCTGGACGTCTACGTGCTGCTCAGGTTCCTCCACTTCGTGACGCTTTGCCGGGTTCCGATCTGCCGGATGGTGTACGGCCTGATGGCGGGAGTAGCAGCGATCTGGACGGTTTTCGATATCGTCGAGACCCTCGAGTATACCGGAGCGATCGAGCTGGCGGAAAGCCGGGCAGTCGATCTGTTCTGGTGGTTGCCCTACCCTCTTCTCGTGATCGCCGCGCGCGTTCCTCACTACATGCCGAGAGACCCCGGCGCGGGCGAGTCTGTCTCGGACATCGAGGCAAGGGCGACGGGCACCTTGCGGGCGATCGCGCCGCAGGTTCTTATGGCGTTTCTCCTGCCGGGACTGCACCTCGCGCTCTACGGCGCCGGTCTGTTCGACCTGACGACGCGGGCACCGCGCGATGTCGTGGTCCTGGCTTCGCTCGTGCTTCTCGGCGGACTCGTCCTGATCCAGCAACTCCGGCTCGAGAAGAGAAACCGCGCCCTTCTCGGCGAGATTCTGGAGATCAACGACCAGCTCGAGGAGTCACAGCGCATGGAGGCGATCGGTCGCCTCGCGGGCGGGGTGGCCCACGACTTCAACAACCTCCTGACCGCGATCATCGGTCACACCAACCTGTTGCTGGAGCGCGTTCCGCCCGGTGAGTCCACCCGCTCGGACATCGAGCAGATCGACCGGGCGAGCCGGCGGGCGGCGAACCTGACGAAGCAGCTTCTGGCTTTCGGGCGGCGCCAGATGCTGCAACCCGTGGTGCTCGATCTCAACGCCGTCGTGGTCGATATGGAACAGATGGTCGCACGGCTCATCGGGGAGCACATCGAGCTGGTCACACGACTCGCGCCCGACCTCGGCCGCGTCAAGGCCGACCCCGGTCAGATCGAGCAGGTCATCATGAACCTCGCTCTCAACGCGCGCGATGCGATGCCCGGGGGCGGTCGTCTGACGATCGAGACGCAGAACCGGGAGGCGTCTGCCGACTCGGGACCGCAGATCGTCTTGTGCGTGAGTGATACGGGCAGCGGGATGGACGACGAGACCCGCGAGCGGGTCTTCGAGCCGTTCTTCACGACCAAGGAGTCCGGCCGGGGCACGGGGCTCGGGCTGTCCACCGTCTATGGGGTCGTGAAACAGAGCGGCGGGCAGATCGCGCTCGAGACCCGTACCGGAGCGGGGACAACCTTCCGGATCCTCCTGCCGCGTTTCGAGGAAGAAAGATCGACGGTCCCGTCGGAGTTAACGGCTTCGCAACCGGCGCGTGCGGACGTCGGGGGCGAGACCATCCTTCTCGTCGAGGACGAGGACTCGATTCGCGAGCTTGCGCGAGAGATCCTCGAGCTCAACGGTTACGAGGTCCTCGAGGCCGGCAACGGCAGGGATGCGCTGCACGTTCTGGAAACACAGGACAAACCGGTCGATCTGCTGATGACCGACGTCGTGATGCCGATCATGGGCGGCCCCGATCTCGCGAGGGAGGTGCTCTCGCGGCAACCCGATATACCCGTGCTGTTCGTCTCCGGCTACACCGACGAGGCTCTCGGTGAGAACGACCTCGCTCCGGGATCGTTCTTTCTCGGCAAACCGTACTCGCCGGACGCACTGGCCGAAAAGCTACGACAGATTCTCGAGGATCGCGCCTAGGCCTTAGGTCACATCCCCCTCGACAGCACCGTTGACGCTCGATCTCGACCCGGCCGAATAACGCGCGGCGAATCAGCTCTTACCGGCGAGCTCCAGCAGAAAGGCGTAGATAAACGCCGTCTCCTCGTAGCGCCGAAAACGCCCCGACTTCCCGCCATGACCTGCGTCCATATTGGTCCGCAACATCACGAGGTTGTCCCCGGTCTTGGTGGCGCGCAGCTTGGCGACCCACTTGGCCGGCTCCCAGTACTGCACCTGCGAGTCGTGCAAACCCGTCGTAACGAGGAGGTTCGGGTAGGTTTTGGACTCGACGTTGTCGTACGGTGAGTACGACAAGATGTAGTCATAGTAATCCTTGTCGTTCGGGTCGCCCCACTCGTCGTACTCGCTGGTCGTCAGTGGAATCGAGTCGTCGAGCATCGTGGTAACGACATCGACGAACGGCACGGCGGCAACGGCTCCCTTGAAGAGGTCGGGCCGCATGTTCACGACGGCGCCGATCAGGAGCCCCCCGGCGCTTCCCCCGTAGACGAACAGACGGTCGGGGTCCGCGTAGCCCTCCTCGATCAGAAACTCGGCGGAGTCGATGAAATCGGTGAAGGTGTTCTTCTTGTTGAGGAGCTTGCCGTCCTCGTACCACCGCCGCCCCAGCTCTTCCCCGCCGCGGATGTGGGCGATCGCAAAGACGAAACCGCGGTCGATCAGGCTCAGACGGTCCGATCGGAAGCTCGGGTCGATGCTGGCGCCGTACGAGCCGTAGCCGTACAGCAACAGCGGGCTGGAACCGTTCTTCGCGAAGCCCTTGCGGTAGACCAGGGAGATTGGCACCCCGGTGCCGTCTCGGGCGGTGGCGAGCAGCCGCTCGGTGACGTAGTTGTCCCGGTCGAACCCACCGAGCACCTCGTCCCGTTTCTTGAGCTCCTTCTCGCGGGTGTTCATGTCGTAGTCGAACACCGAATTCGGTGTGGTCAGCGAGGTGTAGCCGTAGCGCAGGATCGGAGTGTCGAGCTCCACGTTGGTGCTGATGTAGGCGAGGTAGGCGGGCTCCCCGAAGTCGAGGTAGTGCTCCTCGCCGCTCCACGGCCGGATCCGCAGATGGACCAGGCCTTCTTTTCGTTCCTCGGCGACCAGGAAGTCATTGAACAGATCGAAGCTCTCGAGGAAGACGTCATCCCGGTGGGGAATGACCTCGGTCCAGTCATTCTTGCCGGTTCGGGCGACGGGGGTCTTCATGAGCCGGAAGTTCTTGGCATCCCAGTTGGTTCGGATAAAGAAATCGTCACCGAGATGATCGATCGAGTACTCGTGGTCCTTTTCCCGTGGGAGAAAGACCGTGACCGTTCCCGTCGGGTCGTCGGCATCTAGAAAACGCATCTCGCTGCTCAGCGTCTGCACCGAAGAGATCACGAGGTACTTCTTGGACTTCGTCTTCCAGATGTAGGTCGAGAACTCCTCGTCTGTCTCCTCGTAAACCAAAACGTCATCGGCCGGATCGGTGCCCAGCGTGTGGCGCCAGACCTGGAAGCTACGAAGGGTCTCCGGATCCTGTTTGGCGTAGAACAGGGTCTTGTTGTCATTGGCCCACTCGAGATTGCCGGTCACGTCCGCGATCTCGTCCTCGAGGAAATCGCCGGTGTCGAGGTCGCGGAACCGGATGGTGTACTTGCGACGGCCGACGGTGTCCTCGGCGAACGCCATCGTCTTTCCGTCGGGTGTGACCTCGACCCCGCGCACCGAGAGAAAATCGTGACCCTCGGCCAGCTCGTTCGCGTCGAGCATGATCTGCTCGTCGGCATCGAGCGTCCCCTTCTTTCGAGCGTAGATCGGGTACTCGTCGTTCTGCTCGTAACGCGTGTAGTAGTAGTAACCGTTGAGCCTGTACGGCACGGAGCTGTCGTCTTTCTTGATCCGGTCCTTGATCTCGGCAAACAGCTCCTGCCGAAGATCCTCCGAGCCGGCCATGACGGCCTCGGTGTATCCATTCTCCGCCTCGAGATAGGCGACCACGTCCGGATTCTCGCGCTCGTTGAGCCAGTAGTAGTCATCGACTCGCACGTGGCCGTGTTTTTCCAGCCTCGTCGGTTCGACCTTCGCGGTCGGCGGGGAAACGTTGGGAAGGTAGCTACTCTCTCCGCATCCTAAGAGGGTCAAGAGAGCACCCGAGAACACCAAGACGATCGAGTGACGCACGCCTGTTTTCCTTTTGCGCTAACGGTTTGGTTCATGGACCGACTATCCTAGCGAATGCCGGCGCGTCACGCGAGGAGAACGATGACCGAACCGATCGTCCGGCCCGAGCGCTCCGAGGACGCCGCCTCGATCCGGGCGGTAAACCTCTCGGCTTTTGGCCAACCCGACGAGGCCGACCTCGTCGATGCCCTTCGATCCGCCGGCAAGGTCACGACCTCGCTCGTCGCCGCGATCGGCGAGCGTGTCGTCGGTCACATCCTGTTCAGCCCGGTCACGATCGTGAGCGCGTCCGGCGAGATTCCGGCGGTGGGCCTGGGGCCGATGGCCGTGCTCCCCGACCTCCAGCGACGAGGGATCGGCGGCGTCCTGGTCGAGCAGGGACTCGAGGCCTGTCGGTCCGCGGCGCACGATCTGGTCGTGGTCCTGGGTCATGCGGAGTACTACCCCCGCTTCGGATTCGTCCCCGCATCGCGATTCGGGGTGGGATGCGAGTACGACGTCCCCGACGAGGTCTTCATGGCGATCGAGCTTCGGCCCGGGGCGTTCGACGGCGTCTCGGGGACGGCTCGTTACGCCCCGGAGTTCGGGGCCGTCTGAACCTTCTCGCACTCGGTCCGTCACGAGCCGAATAGGTCCGTGATAGGCTCCGCCCCCATGCGCGTTTCCGGCGGAAGGTCCGGCAAGCGACCAGGCGTCGAGGTCCCCGGATCGGTCCGACCATGGGTGCTCGCCGCGGCAACGCTCGGGCTCTTCGCGGTCTGGAGCAACAGCTTCATCGTGATGGGCTACCTGCTCGGAAGCGACCGCAGCGAGGCGCGGTTCGACTGGGTCTCGTTGACGGTCGCCCGTTACCTCCCGGCGGCATTCTTGTGCGGCGCCTACCTGCTCTTGGCGCGGCGTGCCGAGGCATTGGCCGCGCTCCGGCTGTACTGGCGTCGTCTCTTGGTGTGCGGGTTTCTCGTCGTTCCAGGGTACAACCTGGCGTTGTACTACGCGCAGCAGCAGGGCGTCTCGGCGCCCGTGGCCTCGCTCACGACCGCGCTGGTCCCGCTGTTCGTCATGATCCTCGCGGCCTTCTTTCTTGGCGAGCGACTGACCTCGCGGCTGGTCATCGGTTTTGGCGTCGCGGCGGTCGGGATGTTCCTGATCAGCCAGGCCAGGAAGACCACGGGTGGGGAAAGCTACGCCCTGCTGATCGCGGTCACCGCGCTTGCGCCTCTTGCCTGGTCGATCTACTCGGTGATCAGCAAGCCGTTGGCCGGGCGCGTTTCGCCGATCGTGTGGACGTACCTCTCGATCGGCATCGGCAGTCTCTACGTGCTCCCGTGGCTACCGGGGTCGACGTGGCGGCGGTGGTCGGACCTCGACGGCGCGGGTTGGGGGGCGCTGTTATATCTGTCGGTTCCCTGTACCGTGCTGGGCTTTGCGGTCTGGACGTGGCTTCTCCGTCACCTGCCCGCGACCTCGGTCGGGTTTACCGTCTTCCTCAACCCGCCGCTGACGACGCTGTCGAAGTTCGCGGTCGCGACGTTGATACCGGCCGTCTTCGTATTCACCATTGCGGCCCAGGAGTGGATCGGCGGGGCCTTGACCCTGGTCGGTCTGGCGATCGCCGTCTACAACCCCCGCCGCTAGGGGGACATGCCTTTGTTGGCCGTTTGGTGCCACACCTCCACGTTGCACCGGACACAGAAAGGCGAAGTTGACTGGAGGTCTGGCACCAAATCGGCAACAAAGGCATGTCCCCGATCAGGGGCAGGTGGTGGTGACCCGCTCCGTGCCGCCCGGGGCCTCGAAACCGTAGACGCCCGTCCCGCAGCCGTTGGCGCCGCGAATCAGGTAGTAGAACCCGACGCCCGCCGGCGGGTCCTCGGCGTCGTCGAGGGTCAGGGCTCCCCAAGCGGTCGCCAGACAGGTCTCGGAGGCGCCGCTTCCCACGGGAAGCTCGTCGAGCCTCCCGCGAAGGACGTCGTAGGTGGTTCCGCCGCCACCGTTGGAAGGGTCCTCGTCCCACTCGAGCATCGGTGTGGTCCGCGAGAGACGCAGGTTCTGGATCTCGAAGGGCATCTCGAACAGCGTGTCGTCGAGCGGCGCGCAATCGCAGGCGTCGCCGGACAGATCGAGATCGGAGTCGAGCTGATCGAAGTTCGCGAGGTTCGGGCAGTTGTCCGTCGTGACCGTGACCGCCACGTAATCGTGCATCGACTCCTGGCCCGGACGCTCGGCGTACAGCATCAGGGTGAGCTTGCCGTCGGGTCCGAGATAGCGGTCGACGTCACCCTGGAGGTTGCCGGACAACACCGCATCGCGGTTCCCCGCATGGTTGTCCATGTAGCGGTTCTCCCCGCACTGCCCTGACCCGTCGCACCACTGCTCCGACGTGTAGTCCCAGACGTACAGCTCCATCTGGAGGCACGC
>JBFJTV010000013.1:0-15582 GCA_041625075.1 Candidatus Polarisedimenticolaceae bacterium
AGCAGGAGGTTGACCGCCTCGAAAGCATCGTTGAGCCGGCCGTCGAGGACGTACCCGTTCCTCCCACGTGTCACCGCGCCGTCGGGGTCGAGCCAGCCATCCAACCGCGCGAGCGAAGCCGTGATCGGCGTCCCCACGGGTAGCTCGATCTCGGCGGTGAAGGTCGGGCGGTCGTTCGGTGGGAAGAAGATCTGCGGAACAAAGGCGACCATCGCGAAGATCGCGCCGAAGAACGTGAGGACGACGCCCGACAGTGACAGCAGGCGATGCCGGAGCCCCGTCAGGAGAAGCCTGCGGTAGAACACGTAGAATCGCGTGTTGAAGCTCTCCTCCTCCGTCTTCTTCTCGACCCTGAGAAACTTCACGCACAACAGCGGGATCATGGTGAGCGACAGGACCCACGAGCACAGCAACGTGATCGTCACGACCTTGAAGATCGACCCGACGTACTCCCCCGCTTCCGACTCGGCCAGGTACATCGGGAGGAACGCCGCCGCCGTCGTCAGCGACGACGTGAGCAGCGGCACCTGCAGCTCCCGGGCGGACTGGACCGCCGCCGGCACTGCGGACCGACCCTCGGCCATCTGGACCATGATCGACTCGGACATCACGATCGCGTTGTCGACGAGCATCCCGAGAGCGATGATCAGCGACGCCAGCGACATCTGGTCGAGACCGATCCCGAAAACGCTCATCACGAGAAAGCTCATGATGATCGTCATCGGGATCAGGCTCGCCACGACCAGACCCGTGCGGATGCCCAGGAAGACGAGCATGACGAGAGCGACGATGCCGACGGCCTGCGCCAGGTTACCGACGAACTCGTCGATCTTGCGCTCCACCGCGTGCGGTTGGAACTGGATCAGATCGAACTCGATACCGATCGGGTAGAAGCTCTCCAGACGCTTGAGCGTCGCCTGCACTTCCTCGCCGAGGCTGATGATGTTGCCACCCTCGACCATCGATACCGCGAGCCCCAGGCTTCTCTGTCCCGAGGAGTGCATCATCGTCCGGGGCGGGTCCACGTAGTCGCGGTAGATGTCGGCGACGTCTTCGAGAAAGATCACGTCGCTTCGCCCAGGAACGTTGATGACCGTGCGCCGGAGCTCCTCGACCGACTCGAAGCTCCCCGACGGCTCGAGGGCGATCTCCTCGTACTCGGTGCGGATGTCGCCGCCCGGGAGAACGATGTTCTGTGACTGCAGGATTCGCTGTAGCTGAACGGGCGAAAGACCGAGCTCGGACAGTCGCGCGTTGTTGTGCTCGACGAAGATCCGTTCTTCCTGCGCCCCGTAGATGTCGACCTTGGCAACCTCGTCGATCAGGAGCAGCTCGTCACGGGCGTCGTCGGCGTAATCCTTGAGCTCCCTGTAGGTGAAGCCGTCGCCCGTCATGCCGATGACGATCCCGAAGACGTCTCCGAACTCGTCGTCGACGATCGGTCCGATGATGCCCTCGGGGAGGTCCGGGCGGGCCCGATCCACCTTGCGACGCAGGTTGTCCCAGATGGGACGCATGTTCATGTACTTGGCCTGGATGTCGACCCAGATGAACGAAGCTCCGGTGCTGGATTCGCTGCGGACGACGTCGAGCTCGGGAATCTCCTGGATCACCTTCTCGAGCTTGTCGGTGATGAGCCGCTCGACGCGCTCGGGGCTAGCCCCGGGAAAGAAGGTCAGGACGATCGCGGTGCGGATGGTGAAGCCCGGGTCGTAGTCCCGCGGCATCGAGAAGTAGGTCGACACCCCACCGATGAAGATCAGGACGAGGAGAATCGAGGTGACCCGGTTCCTGCTGATCGCTGCTTCGGTGATCGTCACGGCGCGCTCTCGGCGTCGAGCATCTTGACCCGCTGCCCGTCGGTCAGACGTCGCACTCCCGCCGTGACGATCTTTTGCCCCTCGGTCAGACCGGCGAGAATCTCGAGCCCGTCGCGCGTCAGCTCCCCGACCTCGACCGGAGTCCGCCTGACGACGCCGACGCCGCTATCGTCCGAGGCCTCGAGAACGAACACGAACCGGCCGTCGCGGTCTCCCCCCACGGCGTGCGACGGCAGGTGGATGTGCGCACCGTGGTCGGCCTCGAAGCGAAAGTCCACGTTCGCGGCCATTCCGGACCGGACGTTGCGGCTCTCGCGGGAGAGCCGGACCGTGACCGGGAAGGTCGTGGCCATCCCGACCGACGCGACACCGACCTCGGTGACGACCGCGTCAAATGAGGTGCCCGGCAACGCATCGAGCGTGACGGTGACGCTATCGCCCTCGTCGATCTCGGCGATCAGAAGCCCCGGGATCGCGACCTCCACCTCGGGCTGCGAGCCTGAAGTCATGCGAACCACGGTCTGTCCCGGCGTCACGTTCTCGTTGACCTCGACGGGCACCGAGGCGATGGCGCCGTCCACGGGCGCCCGGAGACTCGTGTACCCCCGCCGGCGGCGCGCCGCCGCGAGCGCCTCCGAGCTCGAATCGACGCGCGCCCTGGCCGACTGCGCCGCGGCGAGGGCGGCGTCGTAATCGTTCTTCGAGATGTTGTCGTTCTCGTAGAGGCCACGGACGCGCTCGAGGTCGGCCTCGGCGTTGCGGGAGGCGGCCTGCGAGCTCTCGAGATTCGCCTGTTCCTGGCGAACAGCGATCTCGTAGTCTTCCTTCTCGAGCTGGGCGATCAGCTGGTTGGCCCTGACCGCGTCGCCGACCTCGACATACAGCCCCTCGATCCTCCCGCGCACGCGGAAGCTCAGGTTCGTCTCCTGACCGGCGCGCGCGGTTCCGGAGAAGCTCCGGACCCGTGTGGCGCCCGTCGCGGTCGCCCGTTCGCTCCGCACCGGCCGTAGAGTCTCGGGCTCCGGCTCTGGCGTGGTACAGGCGAGACCGATCAGCGTCATCGTGAGGATCAAGAGAAATCGCGACATGACTTACCTCAACGGCCAGCGGATTCTGTCGGCGTTCTCCTTGAAGAACGCCTCCAATCGCTCGAACCACGCAGCGCGTCCGGCGTCGGACTCGAAGAAGTCGAACCGGTTGGCCGCTCTCTGAAGATCCATCAGGTCGAGCAGAAAGTCGTACTCGGCGTTCGCAGCAAACTCCGCGGTGACCAACGCGGAGTTCTGCGCATCGAGCAGATCGATGACCGAGACGACACCGCGAGCATACGAGTCCGTGACGAGCTCGAGGTTACGCTCGGAGGCGGCCGCCGCCTCGCGCGCGAGCTCGATCGACGGGAAGGTCGAGCTGATCTCGTACAGCGCCGTTCGGATTCGCTGCTCGACGCGTTGAGAGATAGCGGTGCGACTCAAACGCAGGGCGGCCAGCTCCTCCGTCGCCTGCCCCACGTCCGCCTTGCGCGCTCCACCGGCGTAGAGGGGCAGGCTCGCCACCAGCGAGACGGCCCAGATCGAATCATCGGTCTGCACGGGCAGCCCGGGGACGACGGTGCTGCCCGCACCGGCCCGGTAGATCCGATGCTCGAGGTCGGCGATCAGCGCGAGATCGGGCGCCCAGAACGAGCGGCGGGCGGTGAGCGTCGCGCGCTCCTGCGCCGCGATCGCGGCATCGATCGCCTGCAGCTCGGGCGAGTTGTGCAGACCCTCCTTGACCATGAACTCCTTGAACAACGTGAAGGCCGCGGCGTTGTCGACGTACTGGTTGAGCCGCCCGAAACCGGTGATCAGCTCGGAGTCGAAGAGCGACGGCGGGTCGGTCTCGAACAGGTCCTCCTGGGGCCGATCCAGAATCCGGTTCAGCTCGACGTATGCGATGTGGACGCGGCTGTGCGCGTCGATTCGGCGGCTGCGGTCCGTGGCCAGGCGACTCTCCCAGCGGTAGACGTCGGCGGGTCCGGAGAACCCGATCTGCTTGCGGCGTCGGGCCAGCTCGAGGTTCGACTCGGTCAGCCGGACGTTGTCCTGCTCGACACGCTCCAGGGTCTGGAGGCGCAGCAGATCGAGGAAGACCGTTGCCGCTCGCAGCGCGACGTCGAGACGATCGACCTGCCACTCGAGCTCCCGCGATCGCTGGAGGTCTTTCGAGATCCCGAGATTCGCGAAGATCGGATCGGAGTAGATGCTCTGGGTCAGCGAAAGACCCGCTCCGATCGTCTTCTCGGCCTGCGCCCCGAAGCTCGTCGCGGCGCGGTCGGAGTCGATCTGCCGTCCGAACGCGTTGACGCCGAGCTGTGGCTTGAGGAGGGACCGCGCCCGCCGGATGTCCTCTTCCCCTGCCGCGACGAGGTGATCGGCCGACCGCAGCTGAACGTTGGCCTCGACCGCCTCTCGAACCGCCTGCCCCAGGGTCAGCGAGCCCTCGAGCTCGCGGGACTCACCCCAGAACTGCTCGGCCTCCATGGCGATACGGAAGCGCGGGAAGACCCCGATTCGGGTCGCCGTCTCCATGTTGATCATGAGCTTTTCCTGAAGCTCGAGCGTCACAGGCAACTGGCCGGGGTCTTCGCCGTTCAGGATCCTCTGGATGTTGAGAGCGATGCGGCGCGCGAATCGAGAGGAGTCGGTAGGAGGACGAACGCCGGCCATGAGTCCGGCCTGGACCTCGTTGCGACCCAGCAGCGAGAAAGTCGGCAGGCGGCGATCCAGCAGACCCGCGACCAGCTTTTCGAACTCGGTCCACGGCAGCCTGTAGAGCGGCGTGACATAGACCGCCTCGGCGTCCGCCGGCAGCTGGGCGAGAGTCTCTTCGGCCGAGTCGATGACCAACGTGGGAGGCGCGATCTCGACGCCGAACGCCTCACCGCCCTTGATGACCGCCTCCGGGATTTCCGGGATGACGTCCGCGAACAGCGCGTCGGTCATAACGTGCACGCGAGCGAACGGGACGATCTCCCGGAACTTGCGGAGATCTCGCATCACCGTGCCCGGCGACGTCAGGTAGCTCAGGTTCTTCACACCGGAGACGAGGCGTCCGCCCGGGTCGCGCGCGAAGGGAATCAACTGCGCGTCGATATCGACGACCATCGGGGCGATCACCGGTTTCGGAAGCTCACCCCACGCACAGACCACATGCGACGCGATGATGCCCGGCGTGATCACGATGTCGACGTCCGGGTCGCGGAGCTGGCGCTCGATCGCCTGTTCGATTCCTTCGACCGTCCAGCCCCCGGACAGCATCTTGTCTTTCGGAAAGCGCAGATCGTACTCGGTACCGACCAGAGGAATCGTCTCGGCCGCGATGACAACAGGCAGGTCTTGAAGGCGCTCGGGCGAGAGCTCTCCCGGAGGGGGCGACGGTCCGTCGTAGACGATGCCCACCGTCACGACGGGGCGGTCGCCGGGGCCCGGAGCCGGGGCCTCGGAGGAGAACGCGTTGACGGCCGATGCCGCAAAGACCAGGACCAGAAGTAACGACAGTCGAAGCGAATCCCCGGTGAGGCATGAAGTCATCGGCGCCCCCATTGGCCTTCACGAGTGTGGGCCGACCCACACGGCTCGCAGATTCGGTTCTGGAATTCGCGAGTTTACTACAGGCGCGCGATTTGGTGGAGACTCTGAGAGCTGACTTTGTGCTCGTCGTAGCTCCAGGGTCGCGTTCCGCCTGACGGGTTCTCCGCAGGGTACTGTCAACTTGAGAGAGATTGTGCTCCTGTCGAGTTGACGGTGCCCGCCGGCGAGGCGGGGCCGGGAGGCCCGAAGGACGCGTAATCGGGGTCGAGCTGGCTCAAGAAGTACATCGAGTAGCTGCGGCGAAAGACGAACAGCGGCAACAGGAGAACCGTGCCGATGTAAGGCAGTGCCGCGATGCAGCAGGTCACGCATGTCGCGACACACGAGATAAGGATGATGACCAGGCCCATGAGAAACTTCAGGAGAACGTAAAGGACGAAGACACCCAGATTCGGCGACAGCAGGGACAGGAACTCCGACCACGCGGCCATGACCCGGCAGTCTCGCAGCCACATGATCGGGACGATGAAATCGTTCACGGCCATGCCGACGAGGGCAAGGGCGATCGCGACGGCGACGATCGCGGCGATCCAAAAGCCCAGAACAACGAAGACGGCGAAGCCGGGTTCGCGGTCGCGGATACCCATGGCCACGAGGTTGAGCGCCATCAACCCGCCCACGAGGCCCAGGGTCGCGGTGGCGATGAGCCCCAACACGATCCTGAAGCCGAACAGGGAGTTCCCCAGCGTGCGGAAGCGGCGCCACGGCTCGACGACCGCTCCGCGGTCGTGCACGACTCCGTCGAAAAACATGAACTTGCCGCGACTCGAAAGCCACGTGACCAGGACTATGAGTCCGACGATGACGATGAAGAGAACGATCGCAAGGGCGATGACCAGATCGAGGTGATCGCGGATCCAATCCCCCGCCCTCTCCATGTCGCGCGCCGTCTCGTCGCCGGATCGGTTCCACCTGGAGTTGCTACCTCCACCCCCCCCTTGACCCAGCCAGGCCAACCAGGCGCAAAAGCCCAAAGTGAACCACTTACCGATGTCGAAGGGACGAAAGAGGATCTTTCGGACTCGCTCGAACGCGGGCGAGATGGGATCGATGACCGATACGTGCGAAGGGCCGGGCCGCGTCTGCGTAGTGTCCAAGGCGTGCGCCTAGAGGATGACGAGCGTTCGAGCCAGAGCGTAGATGGTCCTGCTCGGCCGGTCAAGCCCGCGAAGAGGACCCGAGTTGTAGCCGGGGTCGATCAAGTGAACGGCACGGGGAGGCCCGTGGGGCGTCGTCGCCCCACGGACCTTCAGGATCGGTAGAGGCTACTCGTCGTAGCTCCAGGTCACGCTGCGGTGCACCGTGGTGCCGCAGATCACGCCGTCGATTGTACGCGTGTGCGTCGAAGGGTCGCGCACGATGGTGATGTCGAAGTCGCAGGACCGCTCCTCGCCGTCGCTGCGCGCCACGTGCCACGAGCCGAAGTAGTGCGTGGTCTGCGGGCCGTCGGGCACGCCCTCGACACGTCGGCGGGAGGCGTCCCACGACGACGACCCGTTGACGGTGAAGGTGAACTCGTCGTTGGCAAACATGCATTCCGTACGGGTACGGCTGCCCGAGGCCTCGGCCTCCATCACCCGGGTCTCGGCGTTCCAGGTCCGGTGGATCGAGCCCTGAACGCTGACCTCGCCACCGAGCGGGCACGACCGCGAGCGGCTGAAGGTGATGTCCTGGGTCACGGTTCCCGAACCCCCACCCTCTCCGGTCGTTTGCGACGCGACCGCGTCCATGGCCGCGAACTCCGAGTTCAAGATTTGCTCGGTCACAAGATCGGACTGGAGCGCCACGTCCGCCATCTGGCTCGCCAGCGTCGTGCCGCTTCCACCGCCACCGCGGACGACGTCGTCGGCACCGCTACAACCCACGAGGGTGAGGGCAAGCGCGAGGGCGAGCACGGTCATCGAATTACGCAACATCAGAGGTGCCTCCATGGGAAATTCCCCTCTCAATGACATCAGACCCGCCGCGACCCCGAAGGGTTTAGCCGGGAGCTAAGTCTCTACGTTTTGAAGGATTTCGACGAAGGTGTTCGTGTCGATCGAGCCGCCGGTGACGAGAGCGACTGCCCTGCCCCGCTCCCCGGGAGGTGTCGCGCGGGCCGCCGCGACGGCGAGAGCGCCGGCGGGCTCGACCACGATGCGGTCGCGCAGGGCGAGGTCGCGGATCGTTCGCCTGACGTCGTCGTCCGAGACCAGAACGGCGTCATCGACGATCTCGCGTAGGATCGGAAAGACCTCGTCGGTCATGTAGGGCACGGCGACCCCGTCACAGATCGTCCGGCACGCGACGGTCGCCGGGCGGCCCTGGCGAAGGCTCTCGTGGAGCGAGGGGCAACCCTTCGGCTCGACCGCGATGACGCGCGCCGACGGCTTCAACGCCTTGATCGCGCTCCCGACACCGCCCATCAACCCACCCCCACCCACCGGGACAAAGACGGTGTCGACGTCGGGACAATCCTCGACGATCTCGAGGCCGAGGCTGCCATGACCGATCATGAGGTCGCGGTTGATCCACGGATGGACAAAAGCGTAGGGCTCACGTTCCCACCCGCGCTCGCGGAGAAAGTCGAACAGCACCGCGATCGGAAGCAGGACCGGTTCGCCTCCGTAGCGGCGGACCGCCTCGATCTTGGTCTTCGGCGCCGTGTCGGGCATGATCGCCCTGGCCGGAAGGCCGAGGTGACGTCCGGTCCACGCAAGCGCCTGCGCCGTGTTGCCCGCGCTGACCGTGCTGAGTCCCGCCGCGCGTTGCTCGTCGTCGAGAACCGCGACGGCGTTGAACACGCCTCGGAGCTTGAACGATCCGACGGCCTGGTGGATCTCTGGCTTGAGCAGGATGCCGGTGCCTTGCTCGTCACCGTGGAGCGGAACGAGCGGTGTGCGGACGATCACGTCGCGCAACCGCTCGGCGGCCTCACGGATTTCGGAGAGGGTCGGCGGTGACGGCATCAAGGGGTCTCGCCCGCGAGGATTCGCGCGAGCTTGGCGACATCGATGTTCCCGCCGGAGACGACGCAGACGATCTTGCCCGGCCCGGCCCTGCCCGAGAGTGCTGCGGCGACCGAGGTCGCGGCGGCGCCCTCCGCGATCACACGGCAACGCGTCGCGAGCAGACGGACGGCCGCCGCGGTCTCGTCGAGATCGACGACGAGGGATCCCTCGAGAAGGCAACGGACGAGTGGCCACATGGGTTCGAGGACGCTCTTGCCACCGATCCCGTCGACGAAGCTCGGGGTGTAGTCCACTTCGCGCTGCTCGCCCGCGGCAAGCGACGCCGCGAGCGGTGCTGCGGTCGAGACCTCGCTCGCCCATACTTTCGTGCCGGGTTTGACGGCATGGATCGCGGAGGCGATACCCGAGCTGAGCCCCCCTCCGCCGTAGGGAACGATTACGGCATCGACGTCGGGAAGGTCCTCGACGATCTCGAGCCCGATGGTCCCGTTGCCGGCGATCACGTCGGCGTCGCACACCGGGTGAACGAACACACCCTCGACCCCGTCGTACTCCCCCGTCGCGAGCACCTCCCACCACTCGTCGAACGGCAGCTTGATCGGGCGCGCGCCGAGGCGTTCCATCGCGTCGAGCTTGGCACGGGGCGCGTGATCCGGCACGATCACATGGCACGGCACGCCCAGACGTTTCGCGTTCCACGCGACACCCTGGGCCATGTTGCCCGCGCTCGCCGTGTAGACACCCCGCGCGAGCCGCTCCGGACCGGCCACCGCCATCGCGTTACCCGCCCCGCGGAGCTTGAACGAGCCTATGGGTTGGAGGTTCTCGAGCTTGAGCCAGATCTCGGCGGGCGCGTCCTCGAAATGCAGCCGGATCAGCGGCGTGCGTACCGCGGTGCCCGCGATGCGCCGACGAGCCGCCTCGATCGCCTCGAGCGGGATCGACTCAATCGGCCGCATCCTTTTTCTTCTTCTGCTTCTTCTTCGTCGTCTTTTCGATCTTCGGCTTCTTCTGCGTGACGCGCGTGAAACGGGTCTCCTGCGTGCCGACGGTCGTGATCGTCAGCCGGCCGTCCTGGACGGTCAACGCTGCCGTCAGAAACATCACACCGTCGCCCTTACCGGTCTCCGGATCCAACACGAGCTCCACCAGGGTCAGGGGCTGCTCGGCTTTCCGCGAGCCGGGGGCAGTATCCAGGAAAGTGTCGGGCCGGTCAGTCGCCATCAAGACATAACGCTTGCCGTCCTTTTCGTACGTGCGGGTGAAGCGCATCTGATAGGCCGGTCGGTCCGGGTGCTTGACAAAACCCTTGTTACTCTGCTGGCGTAGGAAGTCGGCAATCCCTTGGCTGCCGCTTTCCTGAAAGGCCTTGAGCATGGCCTGGCGCTCCTCCTCGGTGGTCCATTCCGTTACACCGATTCGGAGGATCTTCATCTTGCCGAAGTCCTGGTCGACCGTGGTGGCTTCGTATCCCTCGATGGCGTCGTCGTAGCTCTGCGCCGCCACGGGAGCGACGGTTGCGAGAACGATGGCGGCAAGTGTCCCCATCCATGCAAGTGTCTTCATGTCAATCATTCCTACAAACGCCGTGTTTGAAGCGGATCCGATCTGCCCGATCGATTCTAACCCGCTTCCCCCGCTGAACCGGCCGGAATCTCCAACTTGATCCAATCGGCTTCTTCCTTGGTCTCGTAATCCACGTACTTGATCTCGATCCGGAGACCAAGCGTGAGGTCGTTCAGGGTAGCGCTTTCGCACGACCGGCGCTGTGGGGTCCGATCCAGCCAGATGTTCGTCGCGTCGGTGACCTTGATGGTGTGTCGCCCCTCCGCGTTCGTGACGACGACAACGCGGTTCTGTCGGTCAACCTCTTCGAGCTGGCCCATGAGGGAATACTTGCCGGAAATCCCCGGTGACTTGCCGACCGGGATGAACTGCTCCGTCGTCTTCTGCGCATAGGCGCTCGAAACACACAACAGCAGGATCAAGATGACGGTCGCGGCACTCGCGCGTGGGTGCATGGTGTCCTCCTATTGCGTGCCGATCAGCTCTTGCCGCGCGGCATCGAGCTCGGCAAGCGCGTCGCGCGTGTGGCGCTCCGAGCGCTTATCGGCCGCGCGCTGGGCCGCCGCTCGCGCCTCGTGCAGGTGACCGACCGCCGCCGGGTGCAGTCCTGCGTCGGCGAGCACCATGATGGCGTCTTCGATCTCGGCGATCCCGACACGGAAGCTCTCGTCGTCGCCTCGACGGTCCGTATCCAGAGTCTGCTGCAGGACAGCCTCGGCCGCTCGAATGTTCTCGAGAGCGTTGATCACCCGCAAAAAGGCGGCCACGGCGTCGGTCTGGGTGGCATCGAGGTTGATGCCGCTTCCCGTCGCTCCTACGAGCAGCTGTCCCGCAGGTGAGTTGTTGAAGGCGTCCCCGTTGTAGAACCCCACGGCGCTCTCGATGGTCGCCACCGAGTTGTTGTGGAAGAACGGCGCGGTGTCCGCGGCCTCGACCAGTGGCGGCGTGTTGAACTCACCGTTACCCGGACTGCCGAAGCCATCGTCCGGAGGGTTTTTCTCGCCGGTCAGATCCGCGGGCTGATCCGGGAGATCCTCGACGCCGGTGTTGAAATTGAGGTTCCCGGCACCGGGACCAAAAATGTTCGGATCGCCGTTGGCACCGGCGTTGAAGTGACAGGCGTTGCACTTGCCCAGCGTATTGTCGAGGAAGATCTCCTGGCCGCGTGCCGCAACAACCCCCTCGAGCGGAAGCGGCAACTCCAAATCGGCCTGGCGTCCCTGGGCCAGCATGAACGCTTCGATGGCGTCCAGCTCTTCGTCGGTCGGCAGCCGGAAATCGACCCCCGCCACGCGGTTGGTGGTCAGGGGAAAATGCTGGATCACGGCACCGGTCGCGAAAGCCCTGAGTGAGCCGTCCCCCGGGGCCCCGTCACCCGACCAGCCCGTACGGGGTCCATCCCGACTGTCCACCGAAATTCGCTGGGCGAGCGTGTGCGGGATGCCACGCATGTTGAAATCTTCTTCGAGATCGTCGAACCCGTCCTGGTTCTCGAGGATCAGGCCGAACTCACGCATCAATCGAGGATTCTCGAAGTTCTGAGCCAGATCGGGATTCGTTTCGGCAACGAACAGCGGATCGTCTGGCGGAAGCGTAGCGATAAACGCCGGTGTCAAACCGAGGTTGTCCTCGATGCGGTGACAGGTACCACAGGTTCGGCCGTTGCCGTCGAAGGTCTCGTTGAAGAAGAGGTCCTTACCCTGCTCGACATGTGTGGGGGGCGTGGGTGGACGTGGAGGACACGCGGTCAAACCGACGAGGCAAGCAAGCACGAGTGCCGTCGCCACAAGTGGGTCACGTCGCTGGAAGATCAGGACTCGATTCATGATGGTCACCCTGTCTTCAACATTCAGCGTACCAGGATTCTCGAGTTGACCAAGGGCTAAGTTCGCAATCGCAATTACGAAAATTACATTTGTGTGAAAAGAGCTGGACTCGCACTCGTCTTTGCGTTCCGCGGACACCATATTCCACCCAGGTGAACGAGCGCAAGGAAACAGACTTCAGAAGCTGAGAGGTGTTCGTGATGAGCGGAGCGTGGATCGAGTCGATCGGGAGCCTCGTACTGCTCGGGTATTGCATCGTTGTGGTTGCGGTCCTCGGCTGGATGGCGGTCCGCCTCCTGCTGAGGGGTCGCGGGGTCGAACCGGTCACGCTCGGCGGGATCGGTCGGTTTCTGATCGAGTACGTCGGCAACGTCGATGTTGAACCCCAGCGTGTTGATCGCCGGCGGAACCGTCAGGCTCGAGTACTCATGGATCACGTCAAGCAAGAGATGCTGAGTCGTGACATCGACCCTTCGGATGCCGATCGACTGATGGAAAACCTACGAGAGGTCGTCCGGACCGAAGGACAGGGGCGCGCGAGTTGAGAGGAAGATGTCTGCGCTTGAAACTTTTGCCTGGGGCTTTGCGGGTAGCGGCGCCGTCGAGGTCGTCGCGCTGCTGAGCTCCTATTACTCGACCCCCATCGAGCTTCCCGCGCGTTATCGGAAGCCCGGCTTTTGGGTCACGCGGATCGTTCTGGCATGTCTGGCCGGGGTGCTTGCTGTTGGCTACGAGATCGACCAGCGGATACTGGCATTCAACATCGGTGCGGCGACACCGCTCATCATCAACTCTCTTGCAAGAGGTTTCCGAGATTCTGCAGAGCGATAGGAGGGGTGTCGAGGATCAGGAGCTCGCGGCCTTGGGGAGGCGCAGGGACTCGGTCAACGTCTCGGCTGGCACGGGCTCGCTGAACAGGAAGCCCTGACCGTAGTCGCAACCGAGGGCCTTGAGCGCATGCCAGACTTCCTCGGTCTCCACACCCTCGACGACGACCTCGAGACCGAGGTTCTGCGCCAGCTCGATGGTCGAGCGCACGATCATCGTGTCGCTCGGGTTACGGTTCATCTCGAGGGTGAAGGACTTGTCGATCTTGATTTCCTTCGCCGGCAGCTTCTTGAGATAGCCCAGAGAGGAATAGCCGGTCCCGAAATCATCAATCGAGATTCGCACGCCGAGCCTGTCAAGCTCGGTGACCACCTCGAGCGCGCGCTGGGGATCCATCATGATGGCGCTTTCGGTGATCTCCAGGGTGAGGGCCGGTGCCGCAAGCTCGGCGGTCACGAGCGTCCGCTCGATCAGGCCGACCAGATCGCCCTCGAGGAGGTTCTGTGTCGAAACGTTGACGGCAATCCCCAGATCGAGTCCGAGTCGCCGCCACTCGGCGCACTGCAGCAGGCCGACCTGGAGGACCCAGGTGGTCAGCGGCCGGATCAATCCGCTGTGTTCGGCCAACCCGATGAACTCGTCGGGAGGGATGACCCCGTGTTCCGCGTGTCGCCAGCGAACCAATGCCTCGACGCTGACGACCGTTTCGGTGATCGCGGAGATCTTCGGCTGGTAGTGCAGAACCAGCTGATCCTTGTCGATGGCCTCGCCGAGCTCGCCGGTCAGGAGAAGCTGTCGGACGCTGGTGAAATCCTTTTCCTCGTCGTAGACCTCGACCGTGCTTCGCGTGCGTTTGGCGACGTACATCGCGACGTCCGCCCGCTGGATGAGCGTCTCCGCGTCGGAGCCGTGGTCGGGGAAGACCGCGATCCCGGCGCTCGCTTCCACGTGGAGGTTCAGATCGCGCACGTTGAAGGGCGCATCGAGCGAACGGGCGAGCCAACCGGCAACCGTTCGAGCGGTCTCGACGTCCGTGTCGGGAAGCAAGACCGCGAACTCGTCACCCCCCAGACGCGCAATGGTGTCTCTTGGACGTAGCGAGGCGGTCAGACGTTTCGCGATCTCGCGTAGCACGATGTCGCCAGTCTGGTGGCCGAGGGTGTCGTTGACTTCCTTGAAACGGTCGAGATCAAGCAAGAGGAAGGCAACCTGGCAGTTGTCCTCGGTGGCGTAAGTCAGAGCCTGCTCGACGCGCCGCGCAAGGAGGTAGCGATTGGGAAGATTGGTCAGCGCGTCGTGTGTCGCCTGGTGCTCGAGTTGGCGCTGTTGCGCTTTTCGCTCGGTGATATCGCGAACAAAGAGCACACGCCGTGGTTCGTCGCCGATGGTCATCCTCGTGACCGCGACCTCGACCGAGATGCTGGTTCCGTCCCGGCGCAATGCCAGAGCCTCGTAGGGCCCCGGCTGGACGTCGATGCTAGCCCCTCTCGCGGCATCGGGACCCGCCGCCAGCAGCTCGGTGATCGGCCGGCCCAGGACGCTCGCGGCCGGGCAGCGGAAGATCTTCTCCGCTGCACGGTTGAAGTTCTCGACCGTGTCGTCGTCGAGCACCGTCAGGATCGCGTCGAAGCTGTGATCGACGACGTGGTGCATGACGTGTTCGGTCCTTCGGATCCGGAGCCCCTGCGCGACCAGTCGAAGGGTTTGGCGGTCGATGCGGCTCACCAGCGCGTACGCGTAGACACCGGTGAGCACTGCCACCCAGGGTGAGATCTCGAGCACGTGCGGCGTCCATTGCTGGGCGGCGACCGAGACCACGAAGACGGCGGCGGAGCCGCCGAGTACGACGACGAGCCCACGACGCCACGATGCTTGCGACAGCCACGGTCCCAGCAACACCGCGATCGCCACCGCGATGGTCACAACGGCGAACGGGGTAATCTCCCGGAGCGTCCGCCCCTGGAAGATCGACTCGTAGGCCATCGCCTGGACCACCGGACCCGGGAGCGCCGCGTACCGGGGAACCGCGATCTGATCGCCGAGCTCCAAGGCGGTCGATCCGACCACGACGACTCGGCCCTCGACCCGCTCGGGCTCGAACAACCCGGTCAACACGTCGAGATACGAGATGCGCTGAATGGAATCGGCGGCAATACCGAAGTCGATGAAGAAGCTCTCGGTCCGTTGTGCGTCAACGTCCGCGAGAGCAAGGGCGAGCGACGGCACCTCTTCACCGGAGAACTCGCCTGAAGAGAGATAACGGCGGACGAGGCCGCCGGGAGAGGGCTTGACGTTGATCGTGGCCAGGACGGCGTGCTGCCGAAGCGATGCCATCGGTCCAGACTCGTCGAGTCGGTACTCGCCCGCGGCGTCCCGTTCCCACTGCTGGAAGACCGGGAGGACGACCTGCGGATCTGCGGCGGCCAGGGCCCGCTCGAACTCCAGATCCTCTTCCGCCACCGAGCGTGAGCTGAAATCGATATCGAAAGCGACCCGGCGTGCGCCGGCATCCAGGAGGTTCTCGACGACCGTGGCGTGATAGCCGCGAGGCCACGGCCAGACGTTGAGCGTCTCGAGGCTCCTGGGGTCGATCGTCACCAGAACGAGGTCGGACTGCGCGCTCCTGGCGGTCAACCAGAAGCGGACGTCCATCAGACCGCGCTCGACCGCACCGAGCCCTCCCGACAGGTACAGGGCCGTGACGAGGACGAGAACGACCGCCGCAGGCAGGAAGCGCTTCATCGATTCGAGTGCTCAGGGCTCAGTTGGAGTTGCCCCCGGGCGACGTGCCACTCGGATCTTCGCGGAGCACCTCGCGATGGATGGCATCCTGGCTCCATTCGCTGACCGAGCCCGCGACATCGTCGATCTCGTCCAGATCGCCCGCGGCGGTCAGGTTGCCATCGGCTCCACCGAGCAGATCGCGGCGATACCCGAACGCCGTGCCGTTCGTCTGCACCGC
>JBFJTV010000014.1:0-15331 GCA_041625075.1 Candidatus Polarisedimenticolaceae bacterium
CCCGGGGGAAGTAAAGGGACACTCTCCATTTTCAAAATGGAGAGTGTCCCGGTTTTTAGTTGGTGACGACTCGCAGGTTCGTCGGCGGATCCGGCGCCTGCGGGATGACCGCCGGCGTCGCCTCCGCCTCGGCTGCCGCGGAGGCATTCCCCGCGGCATCCACGACGAACACGCCGTAGGAGTACGTCTGGCCGTTGACGAGCCCGACATGATCGAAGCTGTCGCTCGCTCCCGCGGCCCCCGCGATCTCCATCAGCGGCAGACCGTCGGCCGGGTGCGCCGGGAACTGGCCGTCCGTGCGGTACCGGATCACGGTCATCGCGTAATCGGACGCCGGGTTGGTCCACGACAGCTGAACGGTGCTGTCACCGGCCGTCGCCACCAGCTGGCTCACGCCGGCCGGCGGTGTCGTGTCGGATCCCGGCTGCTCGGTCGGGACGAAGCCCGGGTCATCGGTCAACAGGATGCGGTCGGCCCGCGCCTCGGACTCGCGTCCGGCCAGCTCCACCGAGTGAAGGCCGGCGTTCAGTGAGTTCGAGCGTCCTTCCACCCATTCCCAGACACCGGTCGTCGAGGTGCCGATCGTCCCGCGGCTCCCGCCGTCGACCGACTCGTACCACGAGTTCGACTGATCGCTCGCGCCGTACATCCGGACCCACAGGTACCACGTACCCGACGAGGGAAGATGGACACCGAAGGTGGCCGTCCCTCGAGGATTGCTCGGGCTGCCCGTCGGTCCGGCCGGCGTGTCGATCCACTCGCCCGCGAAAGCGCCCGCGCCGGCGGTTGCTTGGATGGGGGACACCAGCGTGCCCGATTCCGCCTCGATCGTGATGTACGAGTACTGGCTGGTCGCCGTCATGAAGGTGTCGTCCGGCGACGTCGTGGAATTCCCCGCGGCGTCGGCGCTGCGGACGTGGAAGTCGTACATCGTGTCCGGCATCAACCCCTGCAGCGTGACCGAGTGATTGGTGACGAGGTTCGAGTCGATCGCGGTCTGCTGGTAGCTAGTCTCGCCCACCCGGCGGAAGAAGACCTGGCTGTCAGCCGGTTCGTCCGTCGTCCACGAGATGACCGCCGAGGTCGCCGCCACGTTGCCGGCCGAAATCGCCGAGACCACGGGAGGCGTCGTATCCGCCGGCGCGACCACGGTGAAGATCCCGCTGGCCGAGCCGCGCACGCCATCGGCGCGCGTTACTTCGACGTCCACGGGCCCCGGCGTGGCGCCGGCACCGATCGTGATGTTGACCACGATGTCCGTGCACGAGCTCACGGCCGCCGAGTTCACGGTGATCCCGCCGTTCGAGAACTGGACCGTCGTGCCGGCCTGGTAATTGACGCCCGAAAGCGTCACGTCGAGCTGCGTGCCCTGGTCGGCCGATGATGGCGAGGCCGTGGAGACGACCGGCCGCGGCATGCTCGAGGTCTCGTTGGAAAAGCCCGATTCGCCCGCGGCGTTGGATGCCGTGGCGCCGAAGTACCACACGGTGCAATCCGTGAGGTTATCCACGACGGTCGTCGTCGAGGAGCCCGCTGGCCAGATTCCGGTGTAGTTCCCGGAGCTGGTTCCGTAATGCACGCTGTAACTCGTGGCACCCACCGACGGGTCCCATTCGAGCGACACGCTTCCCGCGTTTGCGGACGGAGCCGCAACAAGCCCCGCGAGAAGGACGAACATGGAGACTCGGAAAAATATCGTTCGGGACATGACCTCTCCTTGATGTGTTTTCACGGTTGAAGGCCGTCCGAACACTTTGGCGAGATTCATGCCACCGTGCGGCGCGGGTCGCGCGAAGCGGGCTAACCGTTCGCAACCGAACACTTTGGGGAGAGCGCGACGCGCAACGTCGACGCGGGTCACCGCCCGATGAAGAACGGAACGACGATGGGAGTTACAGGATTCGTGTAAAAGGTCGGTGCGTAAGTTTTGCGCGAGTTCTTCGACCGATCTCGTTTATGAAATGTCGAACGAAACTCTTGTCATTTCATGCACGCGGGCGCGTCGTTCGGAAGAGCGGCGGAAAAGCCGTCGGTGCTGCTAATCGAGGCGATCGTGCCACGGTCGCGTAGCACGGTGTGCCCATTCGGCGCGTCCGGAAGATGGATGAACGGGACCGGATCGTCGCCCATCGTGCACGGAAGCACGGGTTGTTCGGGTTCCGCGATCAGCGTGGGCGACCAGTGGTACTTGAGGGTGACCGGCCCCGAGACGGAGGCGTCCACCATCAACGTCCCGAATCGACCCTCGACACGCGCATCCCCGCGGATCAGCAGTCCGCTGGGCTCGTCGACACGGTAGAGTTTCTGCCTCCCGTACTCGGCAACGGGCGTCACCCCTTCGTGACCGTCATACAGCGTCTTGGACGCCTCGGTGTAGGCCACGACCCAGCCAATACCGTAGAGATCGAGATTCCGGCCCAGGTCCGCTTTCGCCTCGCTGAGCGGGCGGCCGAAGAGCCTCGTCTCGCCCCGCACCGAGACCTCGCTGAACACGGTGTAGTTCGCGAAGTTGTGCGGCATCCACACGAGCGGGTAGGGTCCCCCGATGACCTCGCGTCCGGTGTACCACGGCACCATCGCCCCGAGAGGCCAGTACTCCACAAGCACACGCTCACCCGGCTCGACGCGGTCGGCCAGGGCCTTGACCGTCCTCATCTCGGCGCCGCGAAGCGGCCCCAGGGCGTACCGTCGGAAGTCGAGGCGGGCGTACGGCATGAACCACATCAGGTTCTTCGCGAGGAGCAGCACGGCGACCACACTGACCGCGCCCGCGACGACGGCTCTCCGCTTTGGCGCGAGGGTCCGCAGATAGACGAGACCTCGATCGATCCCCACGGCCGCCGCGGGGATCAACAAAAAGGAGACGACCAGGTTGTTGCGGTAGGTTTCGTAGTCGCGAAAGATGGCGAGGTGTCCCGAGAGATACCCGAAAATCGTCAGGATGACGACGGGCACGCCGATCAGCTCCACGAGCTCCCGTCTTCCGTCCCGCCACCACGTCCACAAACCGCCGAGACCGAATGCGTAGATGATCAGCCGGAGCCCCGACCCCCGCGAAAGCGTGAGGTCGTGGAACAGCATGCGGAGATCGCCGATCCAGTGGTATCCGGAGGTCGTCTTGAGCGGGAGGTGCTGTAGCAGCGGGACGATCCACATCAGGTTGACGACGAGCACGACACCGGCGAACAAAACCATCGCCCCCCAGAAACGCGGGTCGAACCGCGGAGCGCGTACCATCAGATAGACCGCGACCGCGCCAAAGAAGAACAGGAACGAGAGCGGGTGGACCAGCGAGACGAGCGAGCCCGTGACCACGAAGGCCGAGAGCCACCCCCACGAGCGCCGCTCGATGTAGCGGTGGAGGCACGACAGCGCGAACGGGAGCGTGTACATCGCAACCCCCGACGCGATCACCCCGACACGCCACGTCAAACCGACCTCGCGGTCGGTGAACCACAACAGGGTCGCGATCGCCGCGGCCGCCACCTGTTGCCACGGCGAGAGACCGAAGTTGCGCGCCGCCGCCCACATCATCACGGGCGCGAGGATCAGCGCCAGAAAGACGAACAGGTTGAACGTGGTCGGAAGCGCGAATCCGATGCGGTGCAGGACGACGCAGAACAGCTCGATAAAGTGGTTGTTGACGTCGAAAACCGTCCCCGCAGGGTAGCCGGCGAGGAAAAAAGGATTGTAGCCCCAGATCCGGCCGTGTTCGCTCAGGAGACCGTCGGTGATCCACACCCGGACGAAGTGCAGCGAGTAGTCGAGCGACGCGATCGGCTCTCCGCTGAAGACGACGCCGGGGGAGACCAGCGTCATGGCCAGAGCCAGATGGATCGCGAGGACCGCCGCGAGGGCGTAAACAGGCTTCATGACCGGAAGAGTGTAACGCGCCTAGGCGCTATTCCTTGACGGTTCGCGCCAGCGTGGGCCGATCGACCCCGCCCTGGATCCCTGCCTTGAGCAGGCCGAATCGCTTGTACTTCTTCATCCGGGAGATGGCCTTCTCCTCGGACCGCTTTTCGATGTTCGCCTGAACGCCCTTCCAGGTCTCGTAGACGCGGAAGATGTCGCCGTTCTCGAAGTCCTGTTTTGGACAGGCTCCCAGGGGATGAAGAACCCCATCGCCGTACGAAGACGGCTGGTAGCAGTTGATGTTTTCCTCAAAGCTCCGGCGCGTGTACGTCATGAAGTCCTGGAAGGTCTTCCGGAACAGCACCATGTCGTAGCGTTCTGGCGTGCGCAGCAGGCCCGCGCCCGGCTCGACGTTCATCGGCGAGACGTACGGATACCGGCAGTCCTCGTACTTGTCGTAGAAGTAATCCGAGAACACCTTGATTTGCTTGACGTCCTCGTCGGTCTCGAACGGCAACCCCATCAGGGTCGAGAGGTCCATGACGAAGTTGTCGTACTGGAAGACGTGAGTCATGACATCGTCGAGCGCCTCGTCGGAGAAATACGGCTTGAGATAGCGCTTGTCCCCGAGGACCTTGCGCAGGCGATCCGACGGCGTCTGGACGTCGATGCACAGCTCCACGAAGTGGAAAGTCTTGGCGAGGTCGTCGATCAATTCCTTGGCCGGCAGCGACCAGCTGAAGAAGTAGCAGTTGTACTTCTTGTCGGGGAGCTTTGAGAAAAGCTCGCGGTAGTAATCCTCGGCGTCGGGGCTGCGCACCGGGTCGAAATCGAGCGTGACGCGGCTTGACCCCGGATAGTTGGCCAGGATCTCGATCTCGCGAACGATCTCGTCGATCGGACGGTAGATGTACTTCGCCCGCCCGAACTGCTTGACGTTGTTAAAGGCGTTCGCCGCGCAGTAGACGCACGATTCGACACAGCCCTTGCCGGTCCAGATATAGCTGTTGAGCACGCTGGTGTCGGAGATGATGCCGTCGAGATCCTCGACGAGGTTGGTGCTCTTGAGGGTCTCCTCGGTCTGGACGTAGCGCTGTGCGATCCCGCCGATGTCTGTCGCGCCCTTGGTGACGGCGTTGACGGGCTCCTGCCCGGTCACCAGCCGGTAAAGCGGTTCTTCTCCGTCCCCCTTGATGACCCAATCGAAGTCGGTTTCCTCGACGAGCTCTTTCGCGAAGTACGACGCCGTGTGGCCGCCCGAGATCGTCACGATTCTCGGATCGACCTTCTTGACGATCGACGCGATCAGGGTGGAGGAGTAAAGCGTGTCCCACCACTTGCAGGCGATTCCCACAAACTTGGGCTTGTAGGTCTCGAGCTCGCGCCGGACCGTCTCCTCGAAGTGCTCGTCGGTCAGGGGAACGACACGCACGTCGATGTCGCGGTCGTCGAGGTACGACGCGAGCCACATCAGGGCGTTGTTGAACTTCGGGTGAAGTCCGTTGCGGTAACGGGGCGGATTGAAAAGGATGACGTGCATGATGCCCTCGACCGCGTCTTGAGGCGTCCCGGACGACCGCGGGCCCGTAAGGCGGTGAGAATTCGGACCCGCGGCGTCCAGGCAATCAGCTACAGACTAATCGCCACTCAGTGGCGACGAAGCCTCCCTCATGCTCTTGCGAGCCTTCTTGAGGTTGCGAATCACCATCTCGTCCAGACCCTCGCCGTACTGCGCGATGCCCCGCGCCAGCGGCGGCACCGTGGAGTACAGCTTCGAGAACTGCGTGTAGTAGTCCTCGATCTCCATCTTGGTCGGCGGGATGACCGTGTGGAGCAAGTCGTAGAAATCGTAATCGTGCAGGAAGATCTGGTCCTTGAACTTCTGCCAGGTGACCGTTCCGGGGAACGGCGTCAGGATGAAGTACAGCGGCAGCGGAAGCTCGTGCTTCTCGACGTACCCCCGGAGGTCGTCGAAGTCCTTCTGGTCGTAATCCTGCGCGAGAACGTAGTTCGAGTTGATCTCGAACCCGTTCTGCTTGAGGATGTCAATCGCGACGTCGTTGTCGTCGGTGGTCGCGTCCTTTCTGAAGTCCACCAGGTCCTTCTCGCGGATCGACTCGAATCCGACCATCACGCGCCGCAGACCGGCCTTTCTCCACTTCTCCATCAGGGCCGGGTCACGCCGAATCGAGTCCGAGCGGGTCATCAAAAAGTACTCCTTCTTGATACCGCGCTCGAGCAGGAGGTCGGCGATCTCGTGCATCCGGCGGGCGTCGATAAAGGCCTCGTCATCGGTGAACCAGACGAAATCCTCCTCGATCGTCGCGACCTCGTCCACGAACGACTCGGGGCTCCGCGCGAGGTACTTGCCGTCGGTCGTCGGCCACAGCACGCAGAACTCGCAGCGGAACGGGCAGCTGTACGAGCTCGTGATCGCCGCGACCGGCTTCATCCACTTGTCGAAGTAGTGCTCGCGGCAGTGGGCCGTCAGCGACCGATCGGGGAACTTGTAGCTGTCGAGGTGCGGCCACGCGCGGACCGGCGTCTTGTGCATGGCGCCGCCGTTGTCGCCGTCCTTGTACGCGAGACCCTTGATCCCGCTGAGGTCGGCCTTGAAGCCCTTCGACTCCCAGGTGTCCACCAGCTCGCGCAGCGTGTTCACACCCTCGCCCGGCACGACGACGTCGATGTCGGGGTCCATGAACTCCTGCGGTGCGCCATTGGCGTGGTACCCGCCGACCACCACGCGGATCTCGGGGTCCTCCGCCTTGATCTGCTTCGCCAGTCGCTTCACCGAGTTGTAGTCCACGGTGTAGGACGTCATCCCGATCACGTTCGGACCCCATTCCTTGATGACGTCCTCGATCGGCTGTTTCTCCACCCGCATGTCCATGACCTTCACATCGTGGGCATCGTTGAGGCCCGCGCCGAGATACTCGGACCACACGGGGTCGATGATGAAGATGGCGTCCCCACCCCAGACGTACGGGTTCGTCGGTGGCTGAATGAGCAATACCTTCATCGGGAAACTCCTTTCGCGGAAACGGCCTCGCCGGCAGGCCCTTCCCAGACTTGCAGTTCACCTCTCAAATAAAGATTCCTGAAGTGACGGTGCCGCCGCTTGCCGCTCGACGTCTTTGTCAGCGTCCCGGTCGGGACCAGGACGATCTCGCTCACCGGGAGGCCGAGCTCGAGGGAGACCTTCTCACGAACGTCCCGAATGATCTGTTGGGCGGGCAGCTCGGTTCCTGACGCGACCTCGGTCACGATCACGATCCGTTGGGTCCCGGCCTTGTCGTCGTCGACACCGAACGCGGCGAAGCACCCCTTGCGCACACCCGGGACGTCGAACAGCACCCTCTCGAGGTCGCTCGGGTCGAGCTTCTTGCCGCGGATCGTGATCCGCTCCTTGACGCGACCGACCCAGAACAGCTCGTTGTCACGCACGTAACCGAGATCGCCGGTCAGCACCAGACCGTTGCGGATGGCCCGGCGCGTTTCTTTCTGGTTGGCGAGATAGCCATGCATCCTCGACGGGGTGTCGAGCGCGACCTCCCCCACGTGGCCCTCGGGCAGCGCGCGTCCGGTTCTCGACAAAATCTTGATGTCGATTCCCGGTGCCGGGCGGCCGCAGCCGACCAGGGAGAGGACATCGTCGCCGTCGCCCTGGACCCTCCGGGCGATCCGCTTCGATTGCAGCGCCTCGCGATCGACGGTCTCGAAGACGAACATCCCGTCGGGATCGCTGAAGGTCGCGCCGCCAACGTTCTCGGCACACCCGAAGTTCGTTTTGAGCGCCTGTAGCCTGACGCCGAACTTCTCGAAGCGTTGATAAAAATCCTGGATGGTCCCGAGATGGATTCGCTCGGCCGCGTTCCAGAACGCCTTGACACCCGAGAGATCGACCCCCTCGAGCTCGTAGTCACGAATCCTCTGGGCCGCCACGGCAAAACCGAAGTTGGGCGACCACGTCACCGTCGCCCCGGTATCGGCAAGTGCCCGCAGCCACATCGCCGGTCGTTTGACGAAATCCTGCGGGCTCATGAGGACCAGCGGCACACCCGACGCCATGCACACGAAGAAATTGTTGACGAGCCCCATGTCGTGATAGAGCGGGGTCCAGTTGAGACAGATGTCGTCCCGGGTCAGCTTCATCGCGGGAAGCATCGCGTCGATCGACGCGAGCACGCCGCGCTGTCGCCACACGCACACGCGCGGAAGGCCGGTTGTTCCCGAGGTCAGCTGCATCGCGACGAAGTCGGTTTCCGCCGGGAGCACCTTCGGGATCTCGCGATCGAGCGGCTCGACGGCGTCCTCGCCGAAGAGAACCCTCGTGCTGCGACGCGCCTTCGCGAGATCGGTCTCGAGATGCGACATCGACTCGGGGAAGATCGCGAGCCGCGCCCGTGTTCTCTTGATCGCCGATTGCACGATCTCGACCAGGTTCGAGTTCTGCCCCCGGATGGTCGCCGGCGCGACGAGCAGGGGCAGGCCTCCCGCGAGCAGCGTGCCCACCAGCAGGTTGGCGCAGAACTCGGAGCTCGGCAGAACCAGCAGACAGACATCGCCGCGCCGCAACCCGAGCTCGGTGAGAGCGGCGGCGTAGCGTGCCGCGCGCCCCATGAACTCCTCGCGAGTTCGCCAGGTCGCCTCGCCCCTGGCATCCACAAACGCCAGCGCGCGACCCGACGGCGAGCGCTCGAGCTGTCCGTAAAGCCGTGCCTGTAACGATCCGTCCAAGTGGAGGTCTCCTAACGCGTGGCCGTCACCATGGTCGTACCGCCGGTGACGGTTTGGCTTTGAGTGTTTTCGAATCCGGCGTCCCGCAGCCAGGGGCGCATGGCCTCGACGTCGTAGACCTGTCCGCGCTGTGTGTCCATGTGGAGCGCGAGGGCGAACAGATCGACCTCGATGGGGCTGGACCCTGCGGGTTTCATCACCTCATATATGATGATTCGGCCGCCCGGAGGCAACGTGTCGTGGATCTTGCGCACCAGACGGCGGCACTCCTCGGGCGACCAGTCGTGAAGCACGTTGGCGACCAGGGCGCAGTCGGCTTGCGGCAGGGCGTCGTTGAAGAAATCCCCGGCCACCGCCCGCGCGCGATCCCCCAGACCGGCGGCCTCGAATCTCTCGCGGGCGAGGGCGCAAACGGCCTCGAGGTCGAACAACGTGACCTCGAGATGGGGGTGGCGCTGCGCGATCGCGGTGCTGAACGCACCCGCGCCGCCGCCGATGTCGAGCAGGTGGGTGCACCCGCTGAAATCGAACTGCTCGCTGATCTTCTTCGCGGGCCAGAACGCCAGACCGGCGAGGCCGTCAAAGAAGATGCGGAACTGCTCGGGGTCGGCGAGCAGGCGGTCGAACAGATCCGACCCGCGACCCTCGGATCCCCGACTCGCGTAGGCGCGGATCGATTCCTCGAGCCCGCCCCAGGTCGCGTAGGTGAACTTCTTCCAGAACTCGAGAACCTTGTGAAACGACGCCTCGCGTCCGGGCACCAGAAACAGACCCGCCGTTCGGGTGTTCGCATAGTCGTCGCCCGAGCGTCGAAGCACGTTCATCGCGACGCACGCGTCGAGAAGGGGAGCGAGCGCCTCGGTCTCGAGACCCAGCTCTGTGGCGAGCGCGGCCGCGGACTTGCCGCCCTTGGCGAGGGCCGCAAAGACTCCCAGACCGTTGGCGGCAAACAACGCCTGCGCGCGCTGGTATCCGAGCGCGAGCTCGAAGATCCCGTTGAGCCCGAGCTCCTTGGACGCCCGCTTCGTCGTGGTCGTCGTGCCCATCGGAATCTACTGGCCGCCCGCGGCGACCGAGAGCTTCTTCTCCACCGCGGAGGCCAGCGAGCCGACGCTGCGGAACAGCTCCACGGACAGATCGTCGTCCTCGAAGGTGACGCCGAAATGGTTCTCGACCTCGACCACGAGCTCGAGCACCGCCACCGAGTCGAGGTTGAGACCCGAGGACAGCAGCGGCGTATCGGCCTGGATGCCGCCTTCTTTGCCGGTGTCCGTGACGATCTTGTCCGAGAGGATGCCGGAGACCTTGGTCAGAATGCTGTCGAAATCGTTAGCCATCGATCGCTTCTCCTACGCGAGACGTCCGTCTCGCCACACGCGTCGCCGCTGGATCTTTAATACACTACCTTGCTGGGTTGAGGCCCCGGATTGACTCTCTCTCCCGTCCGGCGGGGCCTCAAGCGAACCGACCACCTCGTCCGGTCCGACTCGGGATCCAGCCGCCGGGTCTGGAAGCTCACGAACGGAATCTCGAAGAGCGCGATCCGGCCGATCGGCTCGTATCCCATCCGCCCGTGGGTTCGGACCGAGTGCTTGTTCAGGTAATCGGTGTGACCCAAACACCAACGGACGTCGCGCTCGAGGAAGCGGTCGCTCATCTGACGCATCAGCTCGAGGTAAACCGGGCTGAACCTGTGGTCCGGATGGACGTACGACCGGAGGCTCTGGGCCTCGTCGGGCTCGAGGTTGCGCTCGTAGCGGACCTCGGGAATGCTGCAGACGTCGTACGCGGCCCAAGTGTAGGCGATCACCTTCCCGTCCTTCTCGGCGATGAAGCCCTCGTGACCGTGCGACAGAGCCCCGGCAAAGCGATTGCGGAGCTGCTCCGGCGTGCCTTCCTCCATGTTCGAGGCAAACTGGAGATCGCGGACCTTTCCAGGCTCGAGCCGGCGACAAACGGTGCTCTTGGAGCTCCGGCGGGCGGGGATCCGGAACTTGGCGGGGCCGCGCGTCACGATGACGCACCGGAAAGCGCACAGAAAGTCCGGCACGGCGGCGAGCAATAGAAGAAAGAAGCCAAGAAAATCCCTCTCGCGAACCCGGGACCCGAGTCGCGTCAGCGCCCTTCGGATCCTACCCTGACGAGGCGAAGTCATGGTTCGCGCTCCCGACTCTCCTCACCCCCCGCACAGAAAGAGCGGATCGACCCCTGGTCGAAAAACTTACGTCCTATCCCGTCTGGAGACCCGCCTTGCGAAAAAACTACTCGCACCAGAACACCGATGCAACCAAAAAGATCCACTGATCATCGGTGCGAATGACGGCGGCCTTTTTCAGTCTTGAATAGTTGAAAGTATCCCCAAACTGGTGACAAAAAGAGTCAGTAACGGTAGAGTCCCGCGCCCCAGCTCAGGCCGCCCCCGAGCGCCACGAAGGCGACCAACGCACCCGGCTGAAGATCGCACTCCGTGCGCGCTTCGTGGAAGACGAGCGGGAGGGTCGCTGCCGTCGTGTTCCCGTACTTCTGGATGTTGTTGTAGACCTTCTCGCCGGGGAGCTGCAGGCGCTTCTGGACCGCCTCGTTGATCCGCAGGTTGGCCTGGTGCATGACGACCAGATCGACGTCGTCCAGCCCGTAGCCGTGCTTGTCGAGGATCTTCATCAGGACGTCGGGCATCATCGTGACGGCGAGCTTGAAGACCTCGCGGCCCTCGACGATCGGAACGATGCGGCCGTCGTCGGCCATCTCCGACTCGAAGTAGGGTCGGTAGGCGCTCCCGCCCGCCGGGACCCACATCTTGTCGACGTACTCGCCGTCGGAGTGCACGATGACGTCCTCGATTCCGCTTGCGGTGTCCTCGGAGGCCGACAATACGAACACCCCCGCCGCGTCACCGAAAAGGACGGTGCGGTCGCGGAACCGCGTGTTCCACGCGTAGTCGTCGGGCGGGATCTCTCGATCCGACCGGCCGAGCACGACCTCCCAGTCCCACGGCATGAAACCGCCGTGGACTTCGGCGCCGACCAGCAGGACGTTGCGGTGCTGCCCCGATCGGATCATCGCGTCGGCGAGCTGAAGACCCCAGAGAAAGCCGGCGCACTGCTGGCGGATATCCAGACAGGGCACCTGACCGAGCCCGAGCTTCTTGGAGAAGACCGGACCGGATCCCGGGAAGTAGAAGTCGGGCGTCATCGTCGCGAAGACGACGTAGTCGATATCGCTCTTCTCGAGCCCCGCCTCGGCCAGCGCCTGCTCGGCGGCGGGCACGGCGAGATCGCTCGTGCCCACGCCGACGTCGGCGAAGTGCCGCGTCACGATCCCGGTACGTTGCCGGATCCACTCGTCCGACGTGTCCATCACTCGCGACAATCGCTCGTTGTCCACGACGTTCGGCGGGACAAACATCCCCGTCCCAGTCACCTTGGCGCGCATGCGATCTCCCCGCGGAGTGTCCTCGATTAAAGAACACGCGGGCAACGGTGTCAACAACGGGGCCGGCGTGATTTCGGGGCTATCGGGTTATTCGCGATACGACCCCCGGCGTTTCGAAAGAATTGTCGGTAGTCGCCGTTTTGAAGCGCAACGAACCGAGAGCGGGACCCCGGTTCTGAGTGTAGATAGTAACGACGGCAGGATCATCAACGATGACGACCCGATGGAAGCTCATGTCGATCGTCCTGGCGCTCGGTCTCGGCTCGACAGCGCTTGCCGAGGGTCCGTTAGCGCCGGAGCTCGACGTCCGGCTACAACAGTGGAAGCCTGAGCAAGCAGGCGTGAGCGGTTTGACGCCGAGCGTTCGTCGGTGGGCTGGCGGCGTCTATCGCGAGCGCTTGCTTGCAGAGATCGAGCGCGAGATCGAGGAGCTCGGTGCGGTCGATATCGAGCGGCTCTCGAGCGAAGATCCCTGGGACCTCAGCTTCAGGGAAAACATGTCGCGAAAAGTCGTCGACAAGGTCGGTGAAGGGTTCTCGGAGGGGCTCGCGGACTACGTCCTCGAGACGACCCACCTCGAACGTCGCGTCGAGCAGCTGAGCGATCTCACCACGATCGGCTCGGCGGAGCGCGATCCGATCGTCATGAAGATGGGGGTGTCGTCGGCACTCCCGTCGCTCGAGCTGACCTACCCGCGCCTGAAGGGCTCACTGCACATGAACTTGGGGTTCAACGGTCTCGCCGAGCTCGACTACCGGCCCGCCGAGAGCCGGGTGACCCGTCTGAGGATCCGCTTCGACGCTCGCGAGTCACGCTCCGATTTCACCTGCAGTTTCAGGTTCTGAACCCACCTCCCAACCTCGCCCGCGAGACCGCGCAGCCCCGCTTTGGCGCCGGGTGGTGAGCCCCTGGGGGATGGGGTATTTTGGAGGGTCCGTCGTCACGCGACGGTCACGGGCCGGCGATGGGCAGGCCCGGCGGTCCTTCATCCGAGGGCGGTGAACCGACCTTCTCGTAAGCCCTCGATCCGGAGATTCCCTCATGAAGCGAATGGCGCTCGTGGCCCTCGCCGTCCTTGTGTTGGTCGGCGTCGCGCCGGCGACGGCCCAAGAAATCGACCTGGAGAACGACGACAACAAAGCCCTGTATGCGCTGGGCATGCTTCTCTCGCAGCGTCTCAAGGAGCTCAGGCTCACTCCCGACGAGCTCAACGTGGTCGAGGTCGGTCTGGAGGATGGCGTCTTCAGCCGCGAGCCCAGGATCGTGCTGGGCGATCACCAGGCGACGATCGATGCATTTTTCAAGTAACGTTACGACGCGATGGTCGCCAGGCTGAAGGCTCAGGGTGAGACGTTTCTCGTGGAAGCCGCAAAACGCCCCGGTGCCGTCAAGAGCGAGTCCGGCATGATCTTCGTCGGCTTCGAGGAGGGCACGGGTGAGAGCCCCGGCGCCACCGACACCGTCAAGCTGCACTACCACGGCACGCTCACCGACGGCACGGTCTTCGACAGCTCCGTCGCACGCGGCGAGCCCGCGAGCTTCGGTCTCGACAAAGTCATTCCGTGCTTTGGCGAGGGACTGCAGAAGATGAAGGTCGGTGGCAAGGCGACGCTGTACTGCCCCTCGGATCTGGCTTACGGCGACCGCGGCGCGCCTCCGAAGATCCCACCCGGCGCGACGCTGGTGTTCGAGGTCGAGCTTCTCGAGATCGAAACCACGTCGAACTAGGTGGGGACGTCCCCAGGGTGATCGATCTCCGGGCCGAGTTGTCCAGGGCCATCGAGCCCGAGCGGGTGCTGACCCGCGCCATCGATCGCCTAGCCTTCGCCAACGACGCCAGCGTCTACCGCCTGGTTCCAAGGGCGGTGGTGCGTCCGCGGACGATCGACGAGATCCGGGCGCTCTTTCGTCTAAGCCGCGAGCACCGCTTACCGCTCACCTTTCGGGCGGCCGGCAGCAGTCTTTCCGGACAGGCGATCACCGACGGCGTCCTTCTGGACATCTCGCGCGACTGGAAGAAGCTCGAGGTCCTCGACGACGGCCGCCGGGTTCGGGTCCAGCCGGGGGTGATCGGCGGGATGGTCAACCGCCATCTCGCCCGCCATGGCACCAAGATCGGCCCCGACCCGGCATCGATCAACACCTGCATGATGGGCGGCATCCTCGCCAACAACTCGAGCGGGATGTGCTGCGGGGTCGTCGACAACGCCTACCACACCCTCGAGTCGATCGTCTTCGTGCTTCCCGACGGGACCGTCGTGGATTCGTCGCAGACCGACGCGGACGATCGCCTGCGCGCCGGGTCTCCGGCTCTCGCGAACGGGCTGCTGGGAATTGCCGAACGGATCCGGAACGACACGGTCTTGAGCGATCGGATCCGTTCGAAGTACCGCATGAAGAACACGACGGGCTACTCCATCAACGCCCTCCTCGACTTCGCGCGGCCCGTGGACATTCTCGGCCACCTGATGATCGGCTCGGAGGGCACGCTTGGCTTCATCGCCGAGGCGGTGCTCCGTACGATTCCCGACCACCCGGTCAAATACACCGGCCTGCTGTTCTTTGGCAACGTCCCGCGCGCGTGCGAGGCGATTGCGCCGCTCAGGGATTCGGGTGCCCGCGCTCTCGAGCTCATGGACCGGGCGTCGTTACGGTCGATCGAGAACGAGCCGGGGGTCCCTCGGGGCATCAGGGATCTCGCGGACCGCGCCGCGGGGCTGCTGGTCGAGTACCAGTGCGAGTCCGAGAGCGTGCTCGAGGAGCATCGCCGCGCGTGTGACGAGACGCTGCCGGGTCTGCCGCTTCTGTCCGACCCGCAGTTCACGCGCGACCCCGGGCGGCAGGCGGCGCTGTGGCGCGTGCGAAAGGGCCTGATCCCCTCGGTTGGTGCGTTTCGCCGCCGTGGGACGTCGTTCATCATCGAGGATGTGGTCTTCCCGGTCGAAACCCTCGCCGGGGGCGTCGCGGGGCTCCAGGCGCTGTTCGCGACCCACCGGTACGACGACGCCATCGTCTTCGGTCACGCCAAGGACGGTAATCTGCACTTCGTTCTCACCCAGGCGTTCGAGGCCGAGCGCGACGTCGAGCGTTACGACGCGTTCATGAACGACCTCGCCACGCTCGTGGTCGATCGCCATGGCGGCGCGCTGAAGGCCGAGCACGGGACCGGGCGCAACATGGCGCCGTTTGTCGAGGCCGAGTGGGGCCGCGACGCGTTCGAGATCATGCGTCGCGTCAAACGCCTGGTCGACCCCGAGGGGCTGCTCAATCCCGGGGTGATCATCAACGACGACCCGCGCGCGCA
>JBFJTV010000015.1:0-15302 GCA_041625075.1 Candidatus Polarisedimenticolaceae bacterium
GGCCGGTGACCTCCTGCTCGTCGAACCCGCTCGACAGCAGCACACGTACGTCGGGTTTGATCTCCCGTAGCTTGCGGAAGGCCTCCTCACCGCTCAGACCGGGCATCGTCACGTCGAGAACCACCAGATCGATCGACTCGGGCTCGTTTCGGAAGCGCTCGACTCCCTCCCGTCCGTCCGACGCCGTCCGCACCTCGAACCCGGCCCGTTCGAGTGTCTGTCTGGCAACGGAACGGACGACGGCCTCATCGTCGATCACGAGGACCGTCCCGGAGCCCAGCTCCGTGGGGGCCGCGGTCTCGGCGGGGACTCCGGACTGGGCGGGCCGGCCGGTGCTCGGAAACAGCGCCCGGAACGTCGTTCCCTTCGAGGTCTCGCTGCGAACCTCGATCGCACCCTCGTGCCCCCGGACGATGCCCAGCACCGCGGCGAGTCCGAGCCCGCGACCGGTGAACTTGGTGCTGAAGAAAGGATCGAAGATCCGGGACAGCGTCTCCGTATCCATCCCGCACCCCGAGTCGGCGACCTCCAGACAGACATACAACCCCGGGAGCACCGCCCCGGTGATCGCGCTCCCGTAGGACTCGCCGATCTCCACGGTGCCCGTGCTTACCTTGATGATCCCGAGTTCGTCTCCGATCGCCTCGGACGCGTTCGTCACCAGATTCATGACGATCTGGCGCATCTGGGCGACGTCGCATTCCACGGCCGGCAGATCCGCGGCGAGGCTGTAACGTACCGACGTTCGCTTCGCGACCGCGACGTCGAGCAGGTCTTCCATGTCCCGCACCAGTTCGGAGAGGTCCGCGGCGCGCACCTCGAATCGACCCTTGCCCGAATAAGCAAGCAATTGTTTGCACAGCTCCGCGGCCCGATCCGCCGCCTTCTCGAGGGCGAGGATATTCCGGCGCGCTGAGGAATCCGCGGGCAGCTTCGACAGGGCCAGCCCCGCATTCCCGAGGACACCGACGAGCAGGTTGTTGAAGTCGTGGGCGATCCCGCCCGCCATCAGTCCCAGGCTCTCGAGCTTCTGCGCATGTTGCACCTGGATCTCGAGATGACGGCGTTCGTCCTCAGCCCGCTTCTGGTCGGTAATGTCCTCACAAACGATCATCACGAGCGAGTCACCCTCGGAATTGCGTATGGCTCGGGCGTGCTCGCGGACCCACAGGACGCTCCCGTCGCGTCGCACCTTGCGAAACTCCCAGTTGAAGATCGAATCGGGATTATCGAGGCACTTGCCGAAATGTTCGCGAACCGCTTCCTTGTCGTCCTCGTAGAACACACCGAGAACCTGCTGGCCGACGAGATCCTCGACCTCGTATCCAAGCTGGGCCGCGCCAAAGCGATTGACCGACAGCACGATGCCGTTTTCGTCCACGGTGAAGTACATCGACGGGTTGTCGTCGTACAGCGCGCGGTAGCGCTCCTCACTCGCGCGTAATGCCGCCTCCGACCATCGACGTCCGGTAATGTCGCGACAGACACAGATCAGGCCCCCGTTTTCGATCGACGTCAGAGAGATCTCGACGTCCGCAAGGCTCCCGTCGCGTTTTCGACCGGGTGTCTCGCCGTGCCACCGTCCGTATTTGGCGAGCAGCGGCATGACATCATGCTCGATTCGTGCGGCTTCGTCTTCGTCAAACAGGACGCGCCAGGTCTTCCCGATCAGCTCGTCGGGCGAGCCGTACCCGAAGATCTTCGCGTGCGCCGGGTTCATGTAGATGTAGCGCTGCTCCTCATCCAGTATCCCGATGCCCTCGGTGGTGCTGTCCATCGCGGCAAGCTGCACCTGAACCCTGGCCTCGGCCTCCTTGCGCTTGCTGATGTCTCGAATCACGCTCAGCAACGCGGGCTTGCGCTCGTATTCGATGAACCGGGATGCGATCTCGACCGGAAGGACCACTCCGTTCTTGGTGAGAAGTCGATACTCCGACGGATACTCGGACCCGCCGTCCTGCAGGTTGCTCATGCGTTCGAGAAGGCGCTCGCGATCCCCCGGCACGATGAAATCGTCGGCCGGCAGCCCGATTGCCTCCTCGGCCGTGTACCCGGTCATGTCTCTCAGGACGCGGTTCGCGTAGCGGATTCTCCCCTCGACGACCAGCAACACGCCGTCGAGATACTGCTCCACGAGCATGCGCAGGCCGGCGTCGCTCACGCCCGCCGTAAGAGGCTGGCCCATGAACGCTCTCCTCAGAGGGGAAACCACAATGAAACCACCCATTTCGCGGGCCGTCAAGGAGGATCCGGAAGACCGCGAAAAGGTCAAGTTCTTGGAATGATGATGCACGGGCAAGGCTTTCAACGTAGTTTTCGGCCGCGGATCCGACGACCTACTGATTCTCGTCCGGAAGCTCCCCCGCAAACCGAACCGACAGGCGTGCGTCAGGAGACAACTGCAACTGCTGGGGCAAGTGGTCACCTTCGATCCAAACGATGAACTGCGAGTCGAGCGAACGGTGAAGCTCGCGAACGGCCTTGTTGAGACCCGCGAGACGGGACGTATCCCGGCCGCAACCCCAACCGTCGTGGGGTCTTTCATCCTTGGTTCTCGACGGTCGCCACACAAACAGGGGCACCCTGAGCGCTTCGAGATAACCGCGGACGGCCCGAGGGGTGAGCGTCCCCGCGTCGTCGGTCTCCAGCTCTTTGACGAGCACGACGGCACGCGGTCGGTGGCCGCCCGCAAGGGTGAGACCCGCCGAGGCGACCGACCACGCGAAGTGCTGCGGTCGCGGGTCGGGCACCGGCAGCACGTTGAGCAAGACGAGCGGGAGGCTGCCGTCAGCTTTCTCGGCCCAACTCGGCGACACCTGGAACAGCGCCGTGGTGCCATCGCCCGACGGAACGAGCCGGGGGGTCGTGAGGACAAAGCGCAACGAGTCCGTCTCGCGCAGTCCTCGCCGGAGAAAGTACTTCGTCCGACTCGTGAAACGTCCCGCCATGTAGCCGGCGCGTTGCGACAGGCTCTCGAGCGATTCACGGGCGTCGCGATCGCGGACGACGAGGACATCCCACGTCCCGCGCTCGATGCCGACGACCTTGACCGCGTTTCCGTCGACGGTAACCCACCGTTGCAGGTCCTCGGTTGTCGGAATCTCGGCGTCTTCGAGCAGCCGCAGCGGGACGGCCGTCAGATCACTGCTGACCTCGTCGCCGAACGGGCCGCCAAAGGCGACCTCGGATCGGGCCAGCACGGCCTCGTTGAGCGCGAGCTCGGCCGACAGGATGTGGATCTCGCGAGGGTCGATCTCGGGGAGCTCGACGACAAGGCTCTCGCTGACCGGGAGCGCCTTCCCATCGAGGCTCAGGTTGACGTGCGTGGGTTGGCTCTGGTCCACCGCGTCCCAGACGATTCGCGCCCGGTAGCGCTCGGTGTCGCCTCCCTCGATCACGACCCCGACCTCGGCCATCGGCCGCGGGAGGTTGATGCGCTGCTCGATCCGGTCCAGTTCGAGACCGCCCGCGTCTCTGGCGACGGCCTCCAGGATATGGGGCCTCAGGTCCTCGCCAAAATCGCACTCGACGACCCAGGGGGGGCCCTCGACGCTCCCCACGGCCGTGCCGTCGAGCAGGACCTCGATCGAGGCCACGCGCGCATCCGCCACGGCCACCTCGACCGGCTGGACACCCACCGTCAGGCTGAGAAAAAACGTAACGAAGTGGATCATTTGCGCGCGACCCCGCCCCTGGATGATACCGAACCCCCGTCCTGCCGGCGAAAGCCGGGTCGGACTTCCATGACCCCCGGAACTGCGCTACAGTTCCCAATACGGAGCACAACCTATGGCTTTCGAGTGGATTCGTGAGGTCCCCGCGTACTGGGACCGCGACAAGGCCGCTATCGTCGGCGCCACTCCGGCCGGGATCTTCGAGTTGCCCGAGTTCAACGAAGGCGATCTGATTCCGGCGGATTGGTGGCGTGTCGAGGAAAACGGCATAGTTCTGGGCTATGGCTGGATGGACCATACCTGGGGTGACGCCGAGATTCTGCTCGCCGTCGACCCGGCCCAGCGCGGTCGTGGGGTAGGCACGTTCATCATGGACCACCTCGAGGCCGCGGCCGCCAAACGCGGTCTCAACTACCTCTTCAACGTCGTGCGGCCGACCCACCCCGACCGCGAAGGCATCACGAAGTGGCTCGAAAACCGGGGTTTCAAGTCCTCGTCGGACGGGCTTCTCCGGCGCCACGTGGTCGTGGGGGCAAATCACTCCTGACCGGCTGCCGAGTCGTTGCTCTGCAACCCGGAAGATGCAGACGTGGCGTGCTTTTCTTCGCTGGCGGGGATAAGAGTACAAATAGACTCGCGGGTCGTAGCGCGCCGTCAGTATAATTCTTTTATCGGTGCCAGAGGGGCGCGTGGAGGCGCGAGCATGAAGAGTCCGTCTATTTCATCGATGACATCGTGGCTCCCGGGCCGAAAGTCTGCAAGGAAGGTGACGCCGCGCGGGCAATCTACCCGTATTCAGGCGGCCCAGAAGACGGCCCTGGAGCTCCTGGCCTCGAGAAAACCGCTCGAGGAAGTCCTGACCGCTCTGGTTCGAAGCGTCGAGGAGCACTGCCGGGGAACGATCGGCTCGGTCCTGCTGCTGGACGAGCATGGACGGCTCCGGCACGGGGCCGCGCCCGGTTTGCCCGACGAGTACAACAACGCCATCGATGGTCTGGCCATCGGTCCGAGTGTGGGGTCGTGCGGTACGGCGGCCTACACCGGAAAGCGCGTCATCGCGGAGGACATCGCGAGCGACCCGAAGTGGACCGATTACAAGGATCTCGCCGCGCAGTTCGGACTTCGCGCCGCCTGGTCGCAGCCCATCTTCTCCGCCGATAAGAAGGTGCTCGGCACCTTCGCGATGTACTACCGCGAGCCGCGGCGCCCCGATCCTCCGGACGAGGAGTTCATCGAGGTCGCGGCTCACATCGCCAGCGTTGCCATCGAGGCCAAAAGGGCCGAGGAAGCGCTGCGCGAGAACGAGAGCCGGCTTCGGCAGATCATCGACCTCGTCCCGCACATGATCTTCGCCAAGGACCACGCGGGTCGATTCCTTCTCGCCAACCGCCCCGTTCTCGAGGCCTACGGCAAGACCCACGAGGAGCTCATCGGCAAGAGACACGGTGACATCCATTCGGGCGAGCATGAAGTCTCGAAGATGCTCTCCGACGATCGCAAGGTCATGGACAGTGGAGAGCCGAAGTTCATCCCTGAAGAGAACTTCACCGACGAGCGCGGCAATCTCCGCATCCTCCAGACGACGAAGATTCCCTACAAGCAGCCCGGCTCGGACTAGCCCGCGATCCTCGGGATCGCGATCGACATCACCGAACGCAAACGCGAAGAGGAGAAGAAGCGGGCCAGCGAGCGACGGATTCTGCGACAGACGGCGGTTCTGATCGAGCTCGCGAAGTGCGAGCAGTTGTGCAGCAGCGACTTCCGCGTGTTCGCGCGACTCGCGACGGAGACCGCAGCGCACACTCTCGGTGTCGAGCGTGTGAGTGTGTGGTTGTTCAACAAAGATCGCACGACCCTCCGGTGCGAGGATCTTTACGAGCTGAGCAAGAACGCGCACTCGGCCGGTGTCGAGATCGAGGCGGCGACCTACCCGCATTACTTCGCGGCCCTGGAGCGAGGACGAAGAGTCGCCGCCCACGATGCCCACAAACATCCCGACACGAGCGAGTTCAGCGAGACCTACCTGACCCCGCTAGGCATCACGTCGCTGCTCGACGCGCCCCTGAGACTGGGCGAGGAGCTTCTCGGGGTGGTCTGCCACGAGCATGTCGGTCCGCCCCGGCAGTGGGCCCCTGACGAACAGGATTTTGGCTCAACGGTGGCCGATTTGGTCTCCCTGGCGCTAGAGGCCGGCAAGAGGCTACGGGCGGAGCAGGCCTTCCGGTCGGCCCAGGAGGAGTTGCTCCGACAGCAGTGGAACGCACGCCACCAGGCCGAGGCCGAGCTCGAGTCGGTCAAGGACAATCTGGTGTGGCAGACGCCTCTCGCCACCATCGGACAGATCGCGACCACCGTTGCCCGCGAGCTCCGTGGACCGTTGGCCACCATCCACAGTGCGGCGGAGTGCATGAAGCAATACGTCAAGGACGTGCCCACTCCCGAGTGCGCGGAGTACGTGGCGGCCGTTGAGCGGGAGTCGATCGCGGCAGTCGGCATCGTCGACAACCTCACGCAGATCAGTTGGACCCATGAGCCGGTCAAGGAGACGGTGAGGCTTTCAGACACCGTTCACGAAGCCGTGGGCCAGGTGCCGCAGGCGGAGGGAATGCAAGTCACGATGGAGTTCGAGCCGGAGTCGTTCGAGGTCGAGGCCGACGCGGAGATGCTCCGGACGCTCTTCCTTCACCTGATCCAGAACGCGGCCCGCGAAACCGACGGCGTGGGTGAGATCGACATCACGGCGGAGCATCAGGACGGCTTCGACATCATCACCTTCCACGATGACGGCCCGGGTGTGGCTCCCGAGATCCGGGGCAGCATCTTCGAGCCTCTCTGCACCACCAAGGAAGGCGGAACGGGACTCGGCCTCACGATCTGTCGTCAGATTGCCGAGCTGCACGGAGGGGCGATTGCGCTCGCCGACACCGAGCGGGACGGCGCCACGTTCCGCATTCGACTCCCCGTACGGGCTCAGTAACCGCCCGGTTCGCGCTCGCCGACAAAGAGCCGCGTGTCGGCTTCATAGAGGCGGACTGCGACAGGGACGCCGGGCCGCGTCGGATGGTAGACCTCCACCCTGAAGTGTCGTCGATCCCACGTCGGACGTTGGATGAGCCACGAACCCGGAGGCACGTCACGCATGAGTGCCGCGCACCGACCCGGTGGCCGCTGGCTCGACATCGAACGCCCCGGTGTCCAGATGCGACACTCCCCGGCGCGCGGTAGCTGGCTCTGCGGGATGGTGAGCAAGGCTGACTCGACCGAAGCCTCCTCGCCAGTCGACAGCACGCGGGATCGTGAGTTGTCGCTCGCCGCAGAGGCGAGGGTCACCGCCAGGATCAATACCGCCACGACAGTCGGCCCCGTCCGTGCCACGTTTCCCTCCGGTGCGTCTGGCGCGGCAGAACATAGGTTCCGGTGCTCGACCGGGCAACGGCGGTCGCAAACCTGCAAAAAGGGGGTTGCAATACAAGAGGTGATCCACAATATTGGGCATTGCTCCGGCACGGGAGCTCGACAGAAGGGCCAGAACAACAACCAAGGAGGCGCTTGACTATGGCTTGGATCGGGCAGAAACAAGAGTCGGAACCGTCCCGTCCCACCACGGCTAGCACGACCCCGCCGACGAAGAGTTCGGCGCCGGCTAATGTTGGGGAGAGCAGACCCATGGACAACCTCGCGAACATCGGCAAGTCACTCCAGGTCAAGGGCGAGCTGACCGGCAACGAGGACCTCACGATCGAGGGCAAGGTTGACGGCAAGATCTACCTGAAAGATCACAAACTGACCATCGGTCCCAACGGGCGCGTGAAGGCCGACGTCCAGGCCAAGTCAATCGTCGTCGCGGGCAAGCTCGACGGCAACGTCGCGGCCGACGACCGGGTCGAGATCACCGCGACGGGCACGATGAAGGGTGACGTGGTTGCGCCGCGAGTGGTGCTCGCCGACGGTGCCCGCTTCAAGGGCAGCGTCGACATGGAGTCCAAGGGCGCCGCCGTACCAACCGGTGGATCGGTCAGCGAGATGCCCCGAAAGACCGCAGTGAAGGCGTAACCCAGGAAACCGTTGACACCGCGCCGCTCCCCCTGTACATGAGACTCATCAGATGAGGCTCGGGGGAGCGGTGTCACGTTCGTTCCACGCACCCGTACTCCCCCCGCGTCGATGACGAATAGCAGCTCTGGGGTCAAAGGGGGGACACAATGCACGCCCGCAGGATTCTTGTCGCGCTCGCAACCGTTCTTCTCGTTTCCACGTCCGCTGTCCTCGCGCAAAACGCGAAGACGTTCGCGACCGACTCGACAAACAACGACGTCGTCCAGGTCGTGTTCGACCCGCCCGGCATCACGGTGTTGAACACCGATGCTCTTTCGCGAGCCAGTCTGAGAGGACTTGTAGTCCGTAACGACGGCGTTGACGGCGTCAACCTAATCGTGTGCGACACCGGGGCCGGCGACGTGCTCTTCTATCAGGAGGAGTCGACGGTCGGTGAAACGGTCAGCAGCTCCCCCGCTGAAACCGCGCCACCACTCCCCGACGGGCCGTCGATCGATGTCGACGGCAACCTGTTCGTGATTTCCTCGGGCCCCGGAAACGAGCCCGAGAAACGCCCGCAAGTATGGGCATTTCTGAGAGATAGCGACTGTGACGATGCGGCGGTGCCCGGCTGCCGCTTCGGGGGGTATCGGTCCAGTCTCGGCCTGCTCGACGACAGCTTCGTGGTTGACGGCGCACCGTTCCCGGTGAGCCTGCTCGCGGACTCGATCGTCTCGCTCGCGGCAGAGGGGCAGCCGCTCGCCGGTGACCTGCTCGTCCTGGTCAACGCGCCCCCGACCCTGCTTCGCTATCCCGCGGACGACATTGAGGCATTCCTTGACGCTCTTGGTTCCGGCAATCCCTCACCCGCACAGGTCAGCCCGGAGGTTCTCATCGCCCCCGAAGCGTTCCCGGCGGCTTCGAGACCCAGCGGGATCGCTTTCTCTCCGAACGGCGATTTCTTGATCGCGACCGAGGGAGGGAAGATCCTGATCTACGAGCCGGACGGAACGCGGAAGACCGACGACCACGGGAACTTCGTTGACTTCGCTACCGGGCTCGGCAACGGCAAGCTCAAGATCGCAGTCGGTCTTGAGGACGCCGAGTTCCGCGCGTACGTCGCCGATCGAAACGGCGGCCAGATCCTGCGTTTCACCATTCTGGAAGACGGCACCGGTCAACAGGACGCCGAGGTCACCGAAGGCATCCGCGACCCGCTCGGTATCGATACGACCACGAGCACCAACGTCGAGCTTCCAGCGGGAGCAAACGTGGCCGTCAATCCCACCGGGGTCGTGGAAAGCACCTTCGAGGAGATCGTCACCACGGGAACGCTCAACGCGGAGTTGTTTCTGTTTACCGACATTCGCGAATCGGAGGTCGAGGGTGAGCGGGGCGCCGAGGAGTGCTTGCACCGTTCGCTCCTGCTGAGCGAGATCAGCTCGCAGTTCCCCGACATCGAGATCCCACCGTGCGCTCGCGCGTTCAGAAAAAACGATCCGGTCTCGGGGCCGCCGACGTTTATCCTCGTACAGATGGACAACGACGCCGGGTTCAACGGCATCATCGATCACTTTTCCGAAGAGTCGATCATCCTCGGGTACGAACCGGATTGCGATGATCCGGACTTTGGCCTGCAGCCTCGGATGCTGTGGGCTCCCGGTCCGGACGAAGCCCCCGTGGTCGAGGGGCCGGTCTTTGTCGATTACACCGTCGAGTGCGGGAGCGACCGGGCCTGGAGCCGGGATACGTCCTTCTTCCTCGCGGGCGCCCGGGTCACCCAGACTCCCGACGTCAACGCCCGGAGCAAGCTCGAAAACCTGATTCTGGCGGTCGATTCCTACACGTGCATCGAGCGGTTCACGCGACGGCGGCTCGCCCGAAAGGCCGAGATCGCTCTCGCCAAGTTCGAGGAAGGCCGGATTTCGCAATCGATCGCGGTCCTTCGCGGCTTTATCTCGACCGTGGAGAGCACGCCCGGGGCTTTCGAGGATTGCACCGAGGTGAACGTCGAGGGTGAGCTTCGGGCCCGTCCGACCTCGGCGATCTTCGATCTGGAGAAGCTGCTGTAGCCAGCCGTCTCTTGACTTGCGTCATACGCTCCTCGACCATGGGGGCTCTCCGATCGAGGTAGGCGGATGAACTGTCCCCGGTGCGGCCATTCCAACGCGCGGGATCAAGCGCGATGCGAGAAGTGCGACGAATCACTGACAGGTGAGTTGCCGACGGTGCTGAATGCGCCGCCGAGCCACGCGGACACGCAGGCCGAAACCGAGATCGCCAACGTCGTCACTCAGATCCCCTCCGAGGGCGTCGCCGGGCTCCCGATGGGCTCCGTACTCGGAGAGCGCTACGAGATCCTCGAGCTGCTCGGCGAGGGCGGCATGGGTCGTGTTTACAAGGCTCGTGATATCGAGCTGGACAAGGTCGTCGCGCTCAAGACCATGCGACCCGAGCTCGAGGCGAACAAGATCGTCTTCGAGCGTTTCAAGCAAGAGCTGCTGCTCGCGCGCAAGGTCACCCACAAGAACGTCATCCGAATCTACGACCTCGGTCTTCTCGGTGGGACCAGGTTCTTCACGATGGAGTACATCGAAGGGGAGAGTCTCCGCGATGTCATCCGGAGTCGCGGCAAGATCCCCTACAAGGAAGCACTGCCCATCGCGAAACAGATCCTGGCGGCACTCGGAGAGGCCCACAGCCAGGGTGTCATTCATCGCGATCTCAAACCCGGGAACATCCTGATCGACGCCGACGGCGACCCCCACATCATGGACTTCGGCATCGCCCGCTCGACCGACAGCAAGGCCACCAAGACGGGCGCCGTGCTCGGAACGCCCGACTACATGTCCCCCGAACAGGTCCGCGGCGAGAGGGTGGGTGCGCAATCCGATCTGTACGCATTCGGGATCATCCTCTACGAGATGCTCACGGGAGACGTTCCCTACAAGGGCGAGACCTCGGTCTCGACCATGGTGATGAGGCTCACGAAGAAACCGCGCGCGCCGCGCGAGATCAACGCGGAGATCCCCAGGTATCTGGAGAATCTGATCCTCAAGTGCCTGGAGGCCAAGAGATCGCGGCGGCATCAAACCGCGGGAGAGATCCTCCACGATCTGGAGCGGCAACAGGTCGCGCGACCCCTGCTTCCACGTCTCTGGGACCGTGTCGAGCGGTATCGCTGGGCGATCGTGGCGGTCGCGGTGGTCGCCGTCGCGGCGGTGGGCCTCCCGCTTTTCCTGAAACGGGGCCCCGCAGTCCCCACGGCGACCACGGCCGACGGCCCGGTCACGACGCTCGCGATCCTTCCGCTGACCAACACGACGGGGTCCCCGGATCTCGAGTGGATGCGGAGCGGTCTGGCGGGGATGATCGTGACCGATCTCTCACAGTCACGTTACGTCCGCCCGGTCCCGGCGGAGCGAACGAACCGGGTCCTCGAATCCCTGGGGCTCGACGGGCAGACGCGCTACGACGAGGCGTCGCTGGAATCGATCGCGCATGCGGCCGGCGCCGATGCGTTGCTTTACGGTCAGTTCGTCGAGTCCGGTGGACAGCTCCGCCTCGATCTGAGTCTCCGTCGCGCCGGCACCGGCGTGCTCGTTCCGCTCAAGATCGAGGGTGAGGCGGTCGACGTCTTCGCGATGGTCGATCGTCTCTCGCAGGGGATCAAGGAGAACCTCGACCTCACCGACGAGCAGCTCAGGGAGGACACCGACCGTCCGATCGCGCAGGTCTCGACGACGTCCATCGAGGCGTTGCGGGTCTATCAGGACGGGCTCGCCGCGTATCAAACCGGCGCGAACCAAACGGCAATCCCGCTGTTCAAGAAGGCGGCCGAGATCGACGCGTCGTTCGCGATGGCACACGCCAGGTTGGCCGAAGCCTATCTCGCCGCGGGCGACCACGTCGAGGCACGCGCAGCGATCAAACGGGCGCGGGATCTCGCCGAGACTCGCCCGCTCCCTCTGGCGGAGCGCTACCAGATCCACGCGACCGCCGCGTGGGTCGAGGATGACTACGAGAGCGCGCTCGAGAACTACGATGCGCTCGACAAGCTCTTTCCCGACGACCCCGACATCGAGCTCAACCGCGCACGGCTGTACTTCGACACCGGCAGGCTCACGGAGGCGATCGCCGCTTACGAGAAGGTCGTCGAGGCCGAGCCGGACTACGGGGCGGCGCTTCTGGGGCTCGGGCGTGCGCAGGTCGCCGCAGGACTCCCACGCGAGGCCATCGAGTCCGCGCGACGGGCGCTCGAGACCGGGCGGTTCGCCGACGATCCCGAATCGCTCGGGATGATCCATTCGATTCTCGGTGTCGCGCACCGCGAGATCAGCGAGCACGACGAGGCGCTGGCCCAGTTCGAGAAGTCGCTCGACTATCGCCGCGCGGCGGGGGACCGGCGAGGCCAGGCGGTCAGCCTCAACAACATCGCGATCGTCCACGCCATCCGAGGCGAGAACGACCGCGCGATCCAGGCGCAGAACGAAGCGATCAGGATCGCACGAGAGATGGGGGACCGTGAGCGCGAGTCGAACGTCCTCGCGGACATGGCGATCATCCACAAGATGGCTGGTGACCTCGACGCGGCGCTCGCCGCCTATCGCGAATCGCTGCGGATCGAGATGGACCGCGAGGATCACACCAACATGGGGAACCGTCTTAACGCGATCGCCGAGATCTACCGGATTCAGGGCAAGTACGACGATGCGATCGTCTATCTCGAGCAGGCCCGCAGCCACCTCGAGAAATCGGAAGACCTCCGAGACAAGGAGATCAATCTCAACTACATCGGGCTGATCAAGAAATCGCAGGGGCTCTACGACGAGGCGCTCGAGGCCTACATGGCGGCACTGCCCATGGCTCAGGAGATCGAGGACGTCGTGGGCTCGGCGAGCATTCGCAAGGATCTCGGCGAGATCTATTTTGTCCAGGGTCGGTATGCCGACGCGCACGACGCCTTTCTGCGGAGTCTCGACCTGTTCGAGCATGCGCACCACGACGTCGTGGAGGTGCAGGTCCCGCTCGCGAATCTCTACGTCGCGTTGGGGATGCCGGAAGAGGCCGAACCGCTGCTCGCGGAGCCCGAGCACGACGATCACGGGGGCCACGGCGGCCATTCGCACGGTCTCGGTACCGAAAGGCTCCTCGCGCGGGCGCGGCTCGTCGGGCTCAGCCGCTCGGCGGGCGCGATCGAGGAAGCCGTGAGAGAGGCGGAGCACGCCGGGCGAACGGAGGACCTGCTCGAAGCACGCACCGCCCTCGGGCGCGCGTGGGCGGGGTCGGGCAAGACCTCGAAAGCTACCGGACTTCTTTCCGAGACGAGACGGCAGGCCAGAGAGGCCCGGTTGCGGCCCCTCGAGGCCGCCGCCGGTGTCGCGCTGGCGGAGACGTATCTTGCGGCGGGCGATGCCGAGGCAGCCCGTCTGGCGGCGCTTGATGCGATCGAGCTCGCCGAGGGCTTCGAGGGGCGTCCGCTTCTTCTCGAGGGGCGCGCGATCCTCGGCTCCGCACTTCTCGAGCTCGGCCGAGAGAGCGAGGCCGCCGCGGCCTACGCCGAGGTCGCGTCGTTATTCGAGTGGATCCGCGGTGGTCTTCGGGCCGAGCACATGGAGCCGTTCGTCAGTCGCCCGGACGTCCAGAGACTGCTCGTTCGGACGGTCGAGACTCTCGAATCGCTCGGCCGAGAAGCCGACGCCACCCCCCTCAAACCGTGGATCCGCTCGGGCTGACCCACGGCGCTAGCCCCCGGTCAGGAACTCGAGGATGACGGAACCCGGGTCCATTCCGAGCACAATGTAGACGGCCAGCGATCCCAGGATCGCGTGGACGATCCCGACCGCCCACAGGTTGGGGAATCGGCGATAGATCCACGTCAGAGGCACACCGGCGGCGCCGGTCAGAACGACGAGCTCGATCTGCGGGTAGTGCGCGGCGGAGAAGAGTGCCGATGCCACGACGGCGATGGCGAGAGGGCTGGACAGGAAGCCGGCGACGTTTCGTGCGATGAGGCTCTGAAGCGCGAACTGCTGGGCGATCCCCCAGATCGGGTACAGCGCGAGAGTCAGCCAGAACGTCTTCGGGAGTGCGAGAGAGTCGGTGACAACGCCGAAACCGATCAGAGTCACGGCTCCAACCGCTCCAAAGACCATCTGCGCTTGGAGCGCGGGCCAGAAGTTGTCCGTCCGCATTCCCCATGCCCGTACGGCTCCCTTGCTCCGCCGCGCCCGCCAGACCAGGTACCCGATGAACGCGACGGAGACGATCGCGTTGTAGAGCCGCGCGATCCACCCGGAGACGGCGAGCTCGGTAACGACGTGGAACAGCCCGACGAGGAGAATCGCTATCAGCTCGGGGTAGCACGGCCCCTTCGCATACCCGTCTGAGCTCGCCAACTTGAAGACTCCGACCCGCGCCAAGCGTTGGGATTACCGCGTTCCTCCAAGGCCAAAAAACAACCCGAGAAACCCATAAAGCGCAGCCACGCCAGAATTGACTACCAAGGTTCCCACACCAAGAACTCGTGCTCCACGAGCCACCGCGTACACGCCTATGACCACACCCGCCGTCGCCAGGGCCACTACGACCCATAGGTTGAGCAGGTAGGCGTCTCCGAACAAGTCGATATGGCCCGATTCGTACAGCCAGGCGCCCCATGGACCAAGTACAGTGCTGCAAGCCGCGACGACTCTCACTGTTACAAGGGATCGACTTGGCTTCGAAACTTCCATCTGCTCCAGCTTGTCGGCCTGACTTTGCGTTACCTGCGGGCGCAACCGTTGCGCAAACAAAAAACGGCGGTGGGCTGCAACGAGGGGTTAGACGTCATTCAGTCGACTGCGCAGGCAAGCGATATATGAACTCGTAAGAGTGATTGCCTTCTTCGACGGTGATCTTGAACTCACCTTCCAGTCCGACCAATTCCCCGGTGCCTGAATCCGGAACTACAGTTACTACCAGGGATGGTACGCCACGATTCATGGTACCCGTGTGTTGCAGAACGAAGACTCCTCGTTTTCCGTTTAGAACGCCCTCTACCCGTTCAAGTGCAACGTAGCCAGCAGACCCATCAGTGTTCGTCATCGCACTGAGCATCTGGCCCATTGTGCTCGCGATGAGGTCGCCGGAAATTTCTTTGTCGATGGACATTCGCCCAAGCTTGAACTCGGGGGCGGCACCCTCGAAGGCCAAGGGCTTCAGGGAAACGACGAATGTACCTTCTGCGGTCTGAGTCATGGGCTTTCCTTGTGCTTGTGAGTTGTATGGGGCAATCGAAAGCAACAGCGTAATCAAAGCGAGACAAAGATAATGGTACATCCCAGCGAGAGACTTTGGCGATCGATACTCGTTCATTCTACTGGTTGCCTCTGTTTCTGTACGTCTAACGTTTGCGTTAACCTGCGGGCCGTGCCTGGCGCGGCCCTGGCCAGGCGTTGCGATCAACTACCAACTCGAACCAGTCTACACCGGTTGGGATCAGCGGTACCTCCCGCCAAGAGGCCAGGGTCGTTGCCAGGAGCGGATTCGAGGAGACAGCGGTAGTAGCCAGGGGCGTGCCAGTAGGACCGTCAGGTTCAACGCGCAGTTAGA
>JBFJTV010000016.1:0-15037 GCA_041625075.1 Candidatus Polarisedimenticolaceae bacterium
CCTTCGACGACTACCTTCAGCCCTTTGAAGGGACTGTTGGTGTCGAGCTCGGTGAAGGAAACTCGTTCTCCTGGAACGACGAGGACCTCGAGATCCTGGAGGACTTCGTCCCGCTCGGCTTTTCGTCGTCGGGTCCGTTTGAAGGGCCTGTGGTTTTCGCCGGCTACGGTATCAGCGCAGAAGAGATCGACTACGACGACTACGCGGGCCTCGACGTCGAGGGCAAGATCGTTCTCGCGATGCGCTACGAGCCGGGCGAGGATGACGAGGACAGCCCGTTTGCCGGGCGGAAGGCAAGCCGGTGGTCCGATCTCCGCTACAAGGCGATGCTGGCGCGGGAGGCGGGTGCTGCGGCGCTGATCCTGGTCGATCCGCCGAGCGGAAAGGACGACGCCGATCGGTTGCCCCGTCTGAAAACGCTCGGTCCGATTTCGCGTGCCGGCATCCCGGCGGCACAGATCACCGTCGACGTCGCCAAGCGCTGGTTTGACGTGGCAGGCCGCGACTTCGAGTCCGTTTGGAGCGAGATCGACGGCGACTACCGGCCGCGTTCGTTCGCGATGGACGCGGTGCGAGTCAACGGGACGATCGACGTCGTCCCCAAGATGGCCTGGCTGAACAACGTCCTCGGGGTACTTCCCGGAAAGGGGGCGCTGGCCGACGAGATCGTCGCCATCGGAGCGCATTACGATCATCTCGGGTACGGCGGCCCGGGGTCGCTGCGCCCCGAGAGCAACGACATTCACAACGGGGCCGACGACAACGCCTCCGGCATCGCGGCAATGATCTGTGGCCTGGGCGGTCTGCTCAACGCTTACGAGAACGCCGGTGACACGCCGCGCCGGACGTTGGTGGCCATCGCGTTCACGGCGGAAGAGATGGGTCTTGGTGGCTCCGGCTGGTATGTCCGCAATCCCGCGTTTCCGATCGAGGACACCGTGGCGATGGTGAACCTCGACATGGTCGGCCGGGTTCGCGACAACAAGCTGAACGCTATCGGCACCGACTCTTCACCCGAGTGGGGAGAGGTGGTGGAACCCGCCGCGGAGCTCGTCGGGCTCGAGATGCCGATGGGCGGCGACGGTTACGGGCCCTCGGACCACATGTCGTTCTTCGAGCAGGAAGTGCCGGTCTTGTACATGTTTACGGGCGCGCACGAGGAATACCACACGCCGGACGACGACGCCGACTTGCTCAACTTCGAGGGCGGCGCGCTGGTGGCCCGGGTTCTTCAGGAGATCGTGGCCACGCTGGCGAGCCGCGGCTCGCGCATGGCCTACCAGCCCTCCACGGGCGAGCCGGGGATGTTCGGCGACAGCAGAGGGTACGGCGCTTACCTCGGAACGATCCCGGACTATTCGATGATGATGGATGGCGACGCCGAGCCGGGCGTGCTGCTTTCGGGCGTCAAGGGAGGGGGCCCGGCCGATGTCGCCGGCATTAGGGCGGGCGACCGCATCATCAAGATCGCGGAGCTCGACATTCTTAACCTCCACGACATGACGTACGCGCTCCGGGACAACCGCCCCGGTCAGATCGTCACGGTTGTCGTTGTTCGTGAGGGCGAGCAACTCAGCGTAGCCGCGCTTCTCGGTGATCGGAGCAAGCTCGAGAGAGTCGAGGGCGAGAGCTCGCACCCCAACGAATAACCGGTTCTGAAAGGAGAGATCGTGGCCCGGAAACTTTTTGTGGCGTCCTTCACCCTGGTCGCCGTCGCGCTCTTAACAACCACGACTGCCGAGGTAACGCCGCACGGCGGGATGCTCCGCTATCCGGACATCGGGGTGGACAACATCGTTTTTGTCTACGGCAACGATATCTGGCTGGTGCCGCGTGAAGGCGGCATGGCCACGCCCGTGGCCAGCCCTCCCGGACAGGAGATCTTCCCGCGGTTGAGCCCGGACGGAGAGACCATCGCCTTTATGGGCAACTACGACGGTGACCGTGACCTGTACACGGTTCCCGTCCCAGGTGGTGTTCCGACACGGGTGACCTACCATCCGTCGAACGAACAACTATGCGATTGGACGCCTGACGGCGAGTTGTTGTACTCGACTAACGGACTTGCCGGTCTGTCTCGTCAGTCGCAGCTGTTCACGGTTCCGCCCGAGGGCGGGCTGCCGGCGATGCTTCCGGTGCCCTACGGTGCTGCGGGCGCGATCAGCCCGGACGGACAGTGGCTCGCCTATACGCCGTACAACCGCGACTTCCGGACGTGGAAGCGCTACCGCGGTGGCATGGCCACGGACATCTGGCTCTTTCATCTGACCGATCACACCTCGAAGAAGATCACCGACTGGGAAGGCACGGATACGCGACCGATGTGGCACGGGAAAACCGTGTACTACCTCTCGGACGGCGGCCCGAGCCACCGGCTCAACATCTGGGCCTACGACACCGAGACCGGCGAGCGACGTCAGATCACGGACTTCGAGGACTTCGACGTCAAGTGGCCCTCGGTCGGTCCGGGCACGGGACAAGGTGAGATCGTCTTCCAGAACGGTGCCGATATCTACGTGCTGGATCTGGCGAGCGGGGAATCGACGACCGTCGAGATCACGATCCCCGGCGACCGCCCCTCGATACGGACCCGGACGGTCAACGCCGCCGACAATTTGTTCAACTGGGACATCTCGGCCACCGGCAAGCGCGCGGTCTTCGGGGCGCGCGGCGACATCTGGACCGTACCCGCCAAGGACGGCTCGCCGCGCAATCTGACCCGCACGAGCGGTGTCGCCGAACGAAACCCCAGCTGGAGTCCCGACGGACGCTGGATCGCGTACTTCTCGGATGCGACCGGCGAGTACGAGCTCTACACCACACAGTCGGACGGGAAGGGCGAAACGCGCCAGCTCACCGAGAAGGGTAATGCGTTCAAGTACGCGCCGACGTGGTCCCCCGACTCGAAGATGATCGCCTACCAGGACAAGACCGGTTCGTTGTTCCTGCACACCCTCGAGAGCGGGGAGTCGCGGACGATCGACCGGGACCCGTGGGGCGGTCTTTCACCCGTGAGCTGGAGCCACGACTCCGGGTGGATCGCCTACACCAGGACCGGCGAGAACCGGCTGCCGTCCATCTGGCTTTACGACGTCGAGAACGGTGCGAACCACCAGGTCACGCACGGCATGTTCGCCGACACCTGGCCGACCTTTGACCGCAAGGGCGACTATCTGTTCTTCGCGAGCAACCGGAGCTTTTCCTCCCCGGTCTACGAGGACGTCGGCACCACCTTCGTGTACTCGGATACCGATCAGCTGTTGTTCGTCCCGCTCCGCAAGGACGTCAAGAACCCGCTTCTCCCCGAGAGCGACGAGGAGAGCTGGGGTGACGACGACGACGACGAGGAAGATGACGGCGAGGACGAGGAAGACAACGGCGAGAACGATGACGATAGCGCCGGTGACGACGACGACAAGAAGGACAAGAAGGGCAAGAAGAAGGGAAAGAGCAAGAACGGCAAGGGCAAGGACGACGAGGAGGAAAAAGAGCCCCTCGTGATCGATCTCGATGAATTCGAGGCGCGGGCGCAGTTGATCCCGGTCGATCGCGGCAGCTTCTTCAATCTTACGGTCAACAAGAAGGGACAGCTGATCTACAGCCGCGCCCCGCGCCGGGGATCGACCGAAGAGGTCGCCATCAAACTGTTCGACTTCAAGAAGAATGACAAAGGCGAACGCGAGGAAAAGACGGTCATGGAAGGGACCGGCAGCTACGTCATGTCTGCCGACGGCGAAAAGCTCCTCGTTCGAAAGAGAGGCCGCACCTTCCTTATTGTCGATGCGCGAGCAAGCGGCGGCGGTGGTGGCGGTATGGCCAGCATGATGAATAAGAAATCCGACACCACGCTGTCCCTTGCCGGGATGATGGTCACGATCGACCCGCGCGACGAGTGGCGGCAGATCTTCAACGACGCGTGGCGCGTCCAGCGGGACTTCTTCTACGACCCGAACATGCATGGCGTGGACTGGGTCGGCGTGAAGAAGCACTACGAGCAGATGCTCGACGATTGCGTCTCGCGCGAGGACGTCAGCTTTGTCATCCAGGAGATGATCTCCGAGCTCAACGTCGGGCATGCCTACTACTTCGGTGGCGACGTCGAGGAGCAGCCCAGCATCTCGGTGGGGATGCTCGGGGTGGACTTCGCGCTCGACAACGGCGCCTACAAGATGACGGCGATCTACGAAGGCGCGCCGTGGGACGCTGATGCGCGCAACCCGCTGCGGCTCAACGGAGTGGACGTCGAGGCGGGTGACTACCTCCTGGCCGTCAACGGTGTTCCGGTTTCCACCGACCGTGACCCCTGGGCCGCCTTTCAGGGCATGGCCGGTCGCGTCGTCACCGTGACGGTGAGCGAGAAGCCCGAGATCGACGACGACGCCCGCGACGTCGTGGTCGAGCTGCTCCCGAGCGAGTTCGGTCTGCGCTACCGCGCCTGGGTCGAGGCCAATCGCGCGTTCGTCGAGGAAAAGACCGACGGCAGGGTCGGCTACATCTACGTCCCCAATACGGGTGTCAACGGGCAGAACGAGCTGTTCCGGCAGTTCTTCGGCCAGGTGGACAAGGAAGCGTTGATCATCGACGAGCGCTGGAACGGTGGCGGGCAGATCCCGACGCGGTTTATCGAGCTCCTCAACCGCCCGATCACCAACTACTGGGCGCGGCGCGACGGCAACGACTGGCCGTGGCCGCCCGACTCGCATCAGGGCCCGAAGTGCATGCTGATCAACGGTCTCGCGGGCTCCGGCGGGGACGCGTTTCCGCACTACTTCCGGCAGGCAGGTCTCGGCAAGCTCATCGGGACACGCACGTGGGGCGGCCTCGTCGGGATCTCGGGGAACCCGCCGTTGATCGACGGCGGCTACACCTCCGCACCGACCTTCGCGTTCTACGAGAACGACGGGACGTGGGGGATCGAGGGCCACGGGGTCGACCCCGATATCGAGGTCGTGGACGACCCGGCGAAGATGGTCGACGGCGACGACCCGCAGCTCGACGCGGCCATTGAGCTGATGCTCTCGGAGATCCGCATGAACGGGTACGCGCCACCCAAGCGGCCGGCCTACCCGGACCGCAGCGGCATGGGAATCACCGAGGAAGACAAGTAGAGGGACATGCCTTTGTTGGCCGTTTGGTGCCGGACCTCCGGTTAGGGAGGTTCAAAAACCTCAAGAGCTTGTAGGAGGTCTGGCTCCAAAGCGGCAACAAAGGCATGTCCCCTACTCAAGCGCTTTCAAGACGTCGCGAAGGGTGGCCTTGCTCTTGACCGGGCGGTTCGCGAAGTTCGAGTCGATCCCGGACAGCTCCTCCCTGTGGTAGCCGACCGTGACGTCGGGGTCCTTCAGGAGGTGCCCCGTCAGGATGCCGCAGACGACCGCATCACGTCGGATGACGCCGCTCGCGACGAGCTGGCGCGCGCCCGCCACCGTGGCACAGGACGCGGGCTCGGCGCCGATTCCCGCCGCGTCGACCCAGGCCTTGGCGTCGAGGATCTCCTGGTCGGTGACCTGCGCGACGGTTCCGTTGGTATCGCGCACCCCACGCAGGCTTTTTTTCCACGACACGGGATTCCCGATGCGGATGGCGGTCGCCACGGTCTCCGCTTTCTTGACGGGCGTCAGGTCCTGATTCTTCGTGAAAGCGGTGTACAGGGGGTTCGCGCCTTCGGCCTGGATGACCGCGATCCGCGGCAGCCGGGCGATCAGACCCAGCGAACGCCACTCGTCGAGACCCTTGTAGATCGCCGAGTTGTTGCCGAGGTTGCCGCCGGGTAGGACGATCCAGTCCGGCACTTCCCAGCCGAGGTCCTGCAACAGCTCGAACGCGATCGCCTTCTGACCCTCGATGCGAAACGGGTTCACCGAGTTCAGCAGATAGATCCCCTCTCTGTCGCATACTCCCTGGACGAGTTTCATCGCACGATCGAAGTCCCCGTCGATCTGGATCGTTCGCGCTCCGTGGGCGAGCGCCTGAGAGAGCTTGCCGTAGGCGATCTTTCCTTCGGGGATGAAGACGTAGGCCTTCATCCCGGCCATCGCTGCGTAGGCCGCCATCGAGGCCGAGGTGTTGCCGGTCGATGCACACGCGACGCGGTCGAGACCGAGCTTCCGCGCCACGGTGACACCGACCGTCATCCCGCGATCCTTGAACGATCCCGTGGGGTTCTCCCCCTCGTGCTTCAACAGGATCCGGTCCACGCCGACGTGCGCGGCGAGCTTCGGCGAGTCGTACAGGTTCGTGTTGCCCTCGGGACGGGCGACGATCTCCTCGACGGGAAGTGGGAGCACGCTTTCTCGGAAACGTCACACGCCCGAGATGTCCGCCGGATGACGCGACGACAGACGCCGGTCGAAGTTCTCGAACCTGACCCGCGTGCGCGCGACCGCCAGGTCGTGAATGACGTCGAGCGTTCCACCACAGTCACAGGTGTAACGAATCTCGAGACCGGGGTAGCGTGTTGCGCAGTCAACGCACTTCAACGACCAAGGCGTCGTGCTCATGCCTCGCGGGCCCCCGGACAATCCGCCGGTGAGACGATGACCTGCGATGCCAGACCGGCCTTCGAGTAGGCCTCTGCCATCGCGCCCGCGACGTCGCGCGCGATCTCGTGGTCCTCACAGAGCGCGAATACCGACGGTCCCGAGCCGCTGAGTCCGCTTCCGAGCGCCCCGGCCAGATTGGCCGCCTCGATGACTTCCTTCGCGCCGGGGATCAGGGGCGTCCGCGCCGGGGTGACGATGTGCTCCTCGAGGGATCTCCCGAGCAGCGCCATGTCTCCCATGTAGAACGCGCTGACCAAACCCGCGAGCGCCGCCTGGTTGGCAACCATCTCCTGAAGCGAGACCGTCTTCGGAAGCGCCTCGCGCCCCTCGGCGGTGTGCAGCACGAAGTCCGGTGTCACGACGGCGATCGTAAGACCGCGCGGAACCGGAAGGCGCACGACGTCGAGAGGGTCCACCGATCGCACCATCACGAGCCCACCCATCACGGCGGCGGCGACGTTGTCGGCGTGGCGACCCGAGACCACGGTTTCGGCCTCGAGACAGGCCTCGACGAGATCGAGGTCCATGAGTGGCGACCCGATCAGCCGGTTGACCGCCCAGGCGGCGGCCGCGGCGCTCGCGGCCGAGCTTCCGAGACCCGACCCCAGGGGCAGACCCTTCTCGAGCTCGAGCTCGATTCCGGTCGTGACACCCGCGAGCTTCAGCGTGATGGTCGCCGCAATCCCCGCGGTGTTGCGTTTCGCATCGGTCGGGAGCTCGCCGTCGTCGCCCGTGATCGAGGCGATCCGGACGTCCTTGCCTTCGATCACACGTGCGGTCACGCGGTCGCCCGGCTCGTGCAACGCGAGACCGAGGACATCGAACCCCGGTCCGAGGTTGGCCACGGTGGCGGGAGCGAAAGCGGTGATCGTCATCGCCGCATTCAAGCACGTTCACCACCCCTTCGTCGAGGGGCGCTCCAACCGCCGGCGTCCTGTTTACGGGACCTGCGAAAACGGCTCGTCGGGCTTTATCGGTTCCATCACATGGCCGTGAATCTCGATCTCCCGGCGACAGGCCGGGCATCGCAACGAGGTCGACTGAAAGGCCGGGCTGAGCTGGATGACCTTGTCGCAGGCACAGGTAAACGACTCCCAACCCTTTCCCGTGCGACGGAAGGCGAGCTTCGCCCCGGAACCGGTCCTGGCCGCCGGTTCGGCCTTCTGCGCCGTGGGCGTGTCGTGCTCCGTCCCGCACCGCGGGCACTTCACGGTCTTGCGGCGCATCCCCGACGGCACGCGGATCTGAACGCCACACATGCACGGGATCAGGAGCAGCTCGGCAAGACGACCGAGCAGCGCGTCGACCTCGCCGATCCGCTCGATCAACTCCTGTTTGGTGTCCTTTTCGGGGGTCGCCTCGCGCGCGGCGACAGTGCCCTCGGACTCGAGCGTTCTCTTTCCGATACAGGTCCCGCCGCTGACCTGGCGGAAGGCGCGCTCGTAGTCGACCCAGCCCACGCCTCCGGCCATCTTGCGCAGGATCTTGATCCGCTCCTCGGTAGGCGGGTGGGTCGAGAACATCCCGTGGGCCTTGAGCGGGTTGACGATGTACAGCGGGGCGAGCGCACGGTTGACGCTCTTGGCGGGAGCGGGGTGGAGGGCGATTTTCTCGAGCGCCGAGGCGAGACCCTCGGGATAACGGGTGAAGCGCGCGGCCGAGGCGTCGGCGAGGTACTCACGCTGGCGAGAGCACGCCATGTAGAGAAGCTGCGCGCAGATCGGGGCGAGGATCGCCGCGAGCACCGTCACGACGAGAATGATCAGCTGCCCGCGCGCGTCGATCTTCGCGCTTCTACGCCGCGCGGCGCCGAACCATAGCGAACGCAGGAACATGTCGGAGATGATCGTGATGCTCGCGACCGTCACGACCGCGATCGTCATGAACCGCACGTCGAGGTTCTTGACATGGCCGATCTCGTGCGCGATGACGCCCTGGAGCTCGTCGCGGTTCAAGCGCTTGAGCAGACCCGAGGTCACGGCGACGACGGCCTTGTCGGGCCGCGGACCCGCGGCAAAGGCGTTCGGCGCGTCCTGGTCGATGACGTACAGCTTGGGCATCGTGCCGAGACCCGCGGCGATGGTCATCTCCTCGACGACGTTCCAGAGCCTCGGTGCGTCTTCCTTTGTGATCGGTCGCGCACGCGCGCCGAGCAGCAACGCCTGATCGCCGCCGAGGAGCGCGATCGCGATCAGGATCAGCCAGTAGACCAGCGCGACGACCGCACCGACCGCACCGCCGAACTCCGGATCGACGAGCGTGCCGATCAGGAAGCCGAGAACGACGAGAATGCCGCCCATGACTCCCATCAGGAGCCGCGAGCGGCGGCGGTTGCTGATGATCGCTTCCCACATGCGATGGGTTACCGGTGACGAGACTAGAACTGCACCTGCGGAACCTCGCGCGCGGCCTCGTCCTCGATCTCGAAGAAGGTTTCTTCCTTGAAGTTGAACATCCCCGCGATAACGTTGGCCGGGAAGCTCTGGATCCGGGTGTTGTACGTCATGACCGAGTCGTTGTAGTGCTGCCGGGCGAAACCGATGCGGTTCTCGGTGGAGGTCAGCTCCTCCTGGAGCCCGAGGAAGTTCTGGTTCGCCTTGAGATCGGGGTACTGCTCGACCACGACCATCAGACGGCCCAACGCCTGCGACAACATGCCCTCGGCTTTGGCCTGGTTCTCGACGCCCTGCGCGTTGACCGCCTGGCTACGCGCCTTGATGACGTTCTCGAGCGTCGACTTCTCGTGCCCCGCGTATCCCTTGACCGTCTCCACGAGATTCGGGATGAGGTCGTGACGTCGCTTGAGCTGGACGTCGATCTGCGACCACGAGTTCTTGACGACGTTTCGCAACCGGATCAGGCCGTTGTACATGCCGATGATCCAGACAGCGGCGATCGCCACGATGACGAGCAGGCCGATAAAAAAGAAGATCATTTCATTCTCCCTTTGCCGTTTGGAGATCGTTTCGATACAGCTCGGCGAAGTACTTCGCCACCGCTCCGGCTTCGCCCTCGGTGGCGGACGCAATCAACGCTTCCATCTCTCCGCGGTCGAGCCACAGTCCGTGTTCGATCGGGCACCGGTCGATCTCGATCGCCTGCGCCTCGCCCACTTCGATCACCTGAAGCCGCCGCGGGCACCGCGGGCAATGACGTTTTCCGCGACGAAGAAGTTTCGCGGCGCGGATACGCTCGGCGAGCGGCCGCGCGTCGAAACCGACGAGCTCAACGAGCAGCTCGAGCTCCCCGGCGTCGAGCCACGTGCCGCCGCACTCGAGGCAGCGGTCGATCTCGACGCCCTGGAACTCGTAGCTGACCAAGGATCCCCTGCAGACCGGACACACGTTGCGCCTCCCGCGCGAAAGTCCACTCGGATTATGCATGAACTTCGCGCCCGGGGGGACGTGTACCGAACCTGTGTTTCGGGGACAGGATGAAGGTTCCGTGGTGACAATTGGTCGGAGCCTCGAAGTCCGTTATCCTGTCCCCGAAACCGGGGTTTGGTACACGTCCCCTTTCCGGAGATAAGGTGTGGACGGCAGCTTCGTTTCGCAACTCCGTCTCGACGACCTGAGCCCCGTCGCGCTCTGGGGCGCGCTCGACCCCGACACCCGCATCGAGGCCGTCCGAGGGCTCTACAGTACCGACCATGCCGATTCCGAGGCCCGCCACGAGGCCGACGCGGCCATCGCCGAGGCGATGCGTTTCCGTCTCGTCGCCGTTCGAAAGCTCCCCCTGGAAAAGAGGGTCTCGCATCTGGCGCGGCTCTCGCGCCTCGAGACGTCGCTCGTCGAGGCGCTGTTGATCTCGCTTCACGTCGCACGCCGGCGCCCCATGCTGGTCGTCTTTCTCGATCATCTGGGCATCCCTCACCACGACGGCGTGATCGACGACGGGTACGAACCGACACCCCGGGACCCCGAAGACCTTTCAAAGGCGGTCGCCCGACTGCTCGAGGAGTTCCCGGCGCGGGAGGTCGAGGTGTACCTGGCCACGCTGCTGGCGCTGGACCCGGACACCTGGGGCGGTCTCGCACCCGTTTTTCAGCAATGACTACACCTGACCGGCGCATCTATTCGTTCCCGGAACAACCGGGTTTCCGTGGGTGAAACCGGTGTTTGGTTGAGCTAGACTGGGCCGACCTCGAGCGAGAAAACCATGAAGATCTACAAAGTCCTGCCCGATCTTTCGAACACCCGGCAGCTCAAGCTCTGGACCAAGGCGCAACGCAACCAGTGGGCCGCGGACGATCTCGACTGGGACCGCCCGCAACGGATGACCCGCGACCATCTCAAGAACCAGCTGGGTCGCGTGCTTACCCCGGTCCTCATGGGGGAGCAATCGGCGCTGTACTCGGTCTCGGGGCTGATCCCGATCCTCGGGAAAAACTCACAGGTCGAAGGCCAGTTCTATCTGACGACGTGGGCCGTCGACGAGGCGCGACACACCGAGCTGTTCGCGCGGTTCTATCGCCGCATCGATCGGGAACCGATGTCGATCCGCGAGTTCCCGGCGGGGTACCTGTTCCAGAGCCAGATCTACTCGCCCGACCCGGCTGAGTGGCTTTCGGGCGTGCTGGTGAGCGAGGTGCTCGCGACGCTGGTGATGAAAGAGTTCAAGCGACTCGATCTCGACCCCGTCTTGAGCGACATCTCCGACGGCATCCTCACCGATGAGTCGCGTCATCTGGGGTTCAACCACATTTACCTGGAAGATCGGTTCGCGACGCTGTTCGAGACAAAGCCCGACGAGGGACACGCCTACGCCAAACAGCTCCACGAGCGCCTGCAGAGCGTGCTCGATCTCGTCCCGCCGGTGTTCGAGGGTCTTGCGCAGGAGTTCGCGGACGTTGGCATCGATCGGCAATGGATGATGGAAGAGGCGAGCCGGGAGTCGAAGGAGCGGCTCGAGCGATCGATCCTGGGTGGGGCCCGGCGCGCCGGAAAGCTGGCCGAGACCGAGAGCTAAGTGTCCCGACCGGACCTCCCTCCCCCGCCGGAAACCCTTCCGGAAGCACTCCACCGGGCGGCGACGCACTTCGGCGATCGCGGCATCCGCATCATCGACCGATCCGGCCGCTCCAGCGTGCGGCGCGGCTACGCCGACCTGTACGCGCGCGCGACCGAGGCCGCGCGACGCTGGGCGGGCCGGGGAGTCGCGCCCCGGGATCGCGTGGTCGTTTGCCTTCCGACGTCATGGGACTGGATGGAGGGTTGGCTCGGCGGAATCATGGCCGGGGCATGGCCGGTGGCCGCTCCCGCTCCCGGCGCCATGGGTTCGAGCGAGGCGCAGATCCGGCGCGTCGCCGAGGTCGCCGAGCGCATCGGCGCGGTCCGCGTCATGTGCTCGGAGGGTTTCAGGGAGCAGCTCGTCAAGCTCGGGTTCGACGGCATCGCCGAGATCGCGCTGACGGCGGACGAGCTCCGCGCGACCACGCCCGCGTCCGGCGGCGTCATGCCCGCGCCCGAGCCGCGCGACGTGGCGTTCCTGCAGCTGACGAGTGGGTCCACCGGAGTGGCGCGCGCGGTGATGATCTCGCACCGAGGCGTGATCCATAACAACGACGTCACCAATGAGGTCATCGGGGCGCCGTACGGGGGAACCGCTCCGACGTGGTGCGAGTCGATGGTCTCGTGGCTTCCGCTCTATCACGACATGGGCCTCATCGGTTGCCTGTGGCTTTCGATCAACTCGGGTTACGAGCTGAACCTGCTCGAGCCGAGGACCTTTCTTGCCCGTCCGAAGATCTGGCTCGATCAGCTCGGCCGTCACGGGGTCTGTATCGCGCACGCGCCCAACTTTGCGTACCAGCTGTGTGTCGAGCGTCTCGCCGGTGCCGATCTCGACGGCATCGATCTCTCGAACTGGCGCTCGGCCATGACCGGGGCGGAGATGATCCAGCCCGGGACGACCTCGGCCTTCTCGGAGCTGTTCGCCCCGGCCGGCTTCCGCCCGGAGATCTTCCGGCCGTGTTACGGCCTCGCGGAAGCAACGCTGGCGGTGACGTGTGACGACCGGGGAAAAGGAGTTCGGACGCGTCCGGTCCCCGCGGCGGCCGCCACCGGCGGGGGACCCAGCGATGTGGTCAGCACGGGCCGACCGGTCCGCGACACCGAGCTTCGCATTTCGGCGCCCGACGGCACCACGCTGGCCGACGGCGAGGTCGGCGAGGTGCGGGTCAAGGGGCCGGGAGTCTTTTTGGGGTACTACAACGACCGCGAATCGACGGCGGAGTGTCTACAGGACGGCTGGCTGCGTACCGGTGATCTCGGTTTCGTAGCGGACGGCGAGCTGTACTTCACGGGGCGCATCAAGGACCTCCTTATCATCCGCGGGCAAAATGTGATGCCCCACGAGCTCGAGTGGCTGGCGGAAGGTGTGACCGGCGGCGGAGGGGCGCAACGCAGCGGGGCCTTCTCGATCACACGCGGCCGTGAGGGCGAGCAGCCCGTCCTGGTGGTCGAGACCGGCGAGCGCGACCCGGAGAAGCTCGTCGCGCAGGAAAAGGAAATCCGTAGCCGTGTCGGGCGATATCTCGGTCTGCCGCTGGCAGATCTCGTGTTCGTGCGGCGCGGTAAGATCCCCAAGACCACGAGCGGCAAGGTGCGGCGGCGAGAGCTGGCCGGTCTTTATCGCGACGGTCGTCTGGAGAGACTGTCCGTCGGAGGTTGAACGAAGCCATGGATGCAAGGCAGACCACGTTTCAGGTGCTCTCCGAGCTGAGCGGGAAGGACCGGGGATCGATCACTCCCGAGATGGATCTGGTCGCCGATCTCGGTATCGACTCGCCCAAGGCGCTGCGGCTGTTGCTCGAGCTCGAGGAGCGGCTGGGGGTCGAGATCTCGGACGAGGAGGCGGCGAAGATCGACTCGGTCTCCGACATCCTCGGGTTTCTGGAAGCGCACGCCTAGTCCGGCCTAGTCGCCGGGTATCACCGCGTCGGCCTCGATCTCGACGAGGATCTCCGGCGCGATCAGCTGGCTCACCTCGACCATCGTGGTGGCCGGGCGGATCTCGCCGAAGAACTCGCGGTGACCCCGCGCCACCGCCTCCCAATCCGAGATCCGCTTCACGTACATCCGCGTGCGCACGACGTCCTGAAGACACGAGCCGGCGGATGCGAGGGCCTGCTCGATGTTGCGGAGCGTCCGGACCGTCTGCGCGTACGGATCGCCGGCGCCGACGATCTTGCCGTCGGCCGTGGCGGTCGTACCCGAGACGTAGACGAACGGCCCGACGCGCACCGCGCGCGAGTAGCCGGCGACGGGTTCCCACGGCGCCCCGCTGGAGATGTTGCGACGATCCACGGGCGGCACCTCCTACTTGTTGGCGGTGCGCTGGACCTCCGCGCTCTCGCCCTCGGTGTTGTAGACGGTCATGGTGATCGTGAACGGCGGTTCGCCCAGCGCGATATCCTTGCCGTCGATCTCGTTGCGCCAGCCGATCTCGGCCATGGCCGTCTTGTCCGTCGCCTCGGCGAGCCAGTTCTTGACGGCGCCGACGCGATCGACACGGAGGAGCTGTTTGCCTTTGGCGTCGGTGACCACGAGCGTCGCGTGATCGAGACGCTCCCCACGGATCTTGCCCTGAAACCTGAGGTCCTTGAGCAGGAACGATCCCTTCCACTCGACCTTGTCGATCGTCGCCTCGAGACCGCCGGGACCGGTTCGTGTGGTCGCCGCCGGTGCCGTAACGGACGCGGGCGCCATCTTCTCCGGGTCGTCCGCCTTCGCGTCGTCACCGACGCCGACGCCGAGCTTCTCCTTGAGGATATCGTCGAGCTTGTCGCGGGCCCCACGCTTGACGTAGGTCTCCGCCGCCTTGCCCCAGTCGATACCAACGGACGGTTGGGCGATCGAGCCCGACAACGCGAACGGAAGCGCGACACGGTTACTCTTCGAGTCCCAGAAAACATTGCCGGCCCGGCTGTTCTCGGCCCTCATCGAGTCGCTGACCTCGCGCGAGAACACGATCCGGAGATCGCCGTCGAGACGCTGGCCGAGCATGTCCACCCCGCCCCGCCCGTCGAGATCGAGCCACGGGGAGCTGATCCTCAGGTCGTCGAGTTGCAGCTTCCCGCCGGTGACCTTGATCTTCGTCGTTGCGGTGGAGAACTCGGTGCCGTCCGTGGCCATCTGGCGGCTGAGGCTGCTCAGCGTCTGCTCGCCGAACACCCCGGTGACGTTCGACAGCGTCCCGAGAATGTCGAGCGCGCCCAGAACGCCGTTATCGACACGCGCGCTCCCGCCTCCCTTCATACCGCGAACGATCGACTCGTAGTCGGAACCGGCGCCGGTAGCGTTGACCTCGCCCGTAAAACGTCCCGTGATCAGACCCTCGGCCTCGACGCTGTCGGCGATCAGGGGCGCGAGGTCAACCTGAGCGGCCTTGCCGCCGATCTCGAAGCTGGGCGGGTCGGCAAGCGGCCGGTAGGTCAGCGCGCCGTTGAAGCTCCCGTCGTAGAGGTTCATCCGGAAGGGGTCCATGACGAGTAC